>NZ_MXAP01000099.1 GCF_002027555.1 Moraxella equi | reverse complement strand
ATTGTGATGGACAATGCCACCTTCCATAAAAGACAAGACATACAAGAGTTGATGCAAAAGCACAATCACACCATTCTTTGGCTACCGCCTTACTCACCTGATTTAAATCCCATTGAACAAGTTTGGAGTTGGATTAAAGGATTAAGACAAGATTGGAGGTTGGATTGTATTGATAAGTTGTTCTTTTATTTTATGTGGTTGTGTGGTAGTTTTTAAGTTCGGTTGGTATATAATGGTCTCTCTGCTTAATAAAAAACCTATGAAATCAAAATTAATGCAATAAAAAACCAAACCTTTTTAAGGTTTGGTTTTCGTAGAAATATTGACTATTATGGGCGGTCAACCAATTCTACATAAG
The DNA here is from genome assembly GCF_002027555.1 of Moraxella equi. Lineage (GTDB taxonomy): Bacteria > Pseudomonadota > Gammaproteobacteria > Pseudomonadales > Moraxellaceae > Moraxella > Moraxella equi. Next base: position 19,826 of record NZ_MXAP01000099.1, on the reverse strand, counting down.
CCATTGGTGCATTATCACCATCGCGATAACCGCATTTGATGATACGCAAATAACCACCTGGGCGAGTCTTGTAACGTGGTCCTAGCTCATTGAAAAGCTTACCAACGGTTGCCTTGTTACGAGTACGGTTAAAAGCAAGACGACGGTTTGCAACGCTGTCTTCTTTTGCCAAAGTGATAAGTGGCTCTGCTACACGACGTAGCTCTTTTGCTTTTACCAACGTGGTTTTAATTAGCTCATGTTCAATCAATGAATTGGTCATGTTTTGGAACATAGCCTTACGATGGCTGCTGGTGCGACCCAGCTTGACTCCGCTATTACGATGTCGCATGGTCAGTATCCTTTAAAATTAACGGCTACGGTAAGAAAAACGGTCATCAACTCGCAAATCGCTTGGTGGCCAGGTCTCTAAACGCATGCCCAACTCCAAACCTTTTGACGCAAGTACGTCTTTGATTTCAGTCAATGATTTCTTACCTAGATTTGGTGTTTTTAGAAGTTCAGTTTCAGAACGTTGCACCAAATCACCGATGTAATAAATGTTTTCAGCTTTCAAGCAGTTTGCTGAACGAACCGTTAGTTCAAGGTCGTCCACTGGGCGTAATAGCACAGGGTCAATCTCTTCTTTTTCTTTAACTGGTTCAGGGGCTTCTTCGGCTTCTAAATCAACGAAGATTGCAATTTGTTGTTGCAAAATCGTAGCCGCCTTACGAATCGCCTCTTCAGGGTCAATCGTGCCATTAGTTTCAAGCTCAATGATGAGCTTGTCAAGGTCGGTACGTTGCTCAACACGAGCATTTTCAACGTCATAAGCCACACGCAAAATAGGGCTAAAACTTGCATCAAGTTTCAAACGTCCAATCGCTTTAGAATTGGCATCTTCACGACGTTGATTGGCAGGCTCATAGCCACGACCCGTTACCACACGCAAACGCATTTTTAAATGCCCACGTTCACTTAATGTACCAAGCACCAACTCAGGATTGGCAATCTCAACATTATGTGGCAATTCAAGGTCAGCAGCAGTTACAACACCTGCACCCTTTTTGTCCAATGTTAAATAAGCTTCGTTTTGGTCATGCAAAATGATTGCCAAACCTTTTAGGTTCAAAAGCAAATCTAATACATCTTCTTGCAAACCTTCTAGTGTTGAATATTCATGATCGACGCCTTCAATTTCAGCTTCAATCACGGCAGCACCAGACAACGAAGATAAAAGAATGCGACGAAGAGCATTACCTAATGTATGCCCAAAGCCACGTTCTAACGGCTCGAGCGTGACCTTAGCAGTCGTTTCATTAACCGTATCTACATTAATTGCAGACGGTGTTAGAAACTCAGTTACATTTGTCATAAGTCACCTCGATTAGTTCGGATTATTTAGAATATAGTTCTACAATCAAGCTTTCGTTAATTTCAGCAGGTAGGTCACTGCGATCTGGTGCAGTTTTGAACGTACCTTGTAGTTTGCTGTGATCAACTTCTAGCCATTCTGGAATGCCACGTTGAGTCGCAAGCTCTACTGCGTTTTTAATACGAAGTTGTTCTTTTGACTTCTCATGCACAGCAATCACATCACCGTCTTGAACCTGGATTGAAGGAATGTTCACACGAACAAACTCATCACGACCTGCTTTTTTTAGCAGGATTGCACGGTGGCTCACCAACTGACGTGCTTCTGCACGAGTAGCACCAAAGCCCATACGATAAACAACGTTATCCAAACGGCGTTCTAGCATGCCAAGTAGGTTTTCACCAGTGGCGCCACGCATACGAGCAGCTTCTTTATAGTAGTTTGAGAATTGACGCTCAAGCACACCATACATACGTTTTACTTTTTGCTTCTCGCGAAGTTGTAGGGCGTATTCAGAGGCCTTATTTTGGCTATTGCCATGCTGACCAGGTACGCGACCTGATTTTTTTGTCTTAACGTCGTAAGCTTTTACACCTGATTTGAGTTGCAGGTCAGTACCTTCACGGCGAGACAATTTTAATTTTGGACCAATATAACGGGCCATGAGTTATCTCCTTAAACGCGGCGTTTCTTAGGCGGGCGGCAGCCGTTGTGTGGAATTGGGGTTACATCGCTGATGCTGTTAATTTTATAACCCAATGCACCTAATGCACGAACCGCAGACTCACGACCTGGTCCTGGACCTTTAACCAAGACATCAACGTTTTTAACACCATAGGTTTCTTGTGCTGTTTTACCAGCAACTTCAGCAGCAACCTGTGCAGCAAAAGGCGTTGATTTACGTGAACCACGGAAGCCTTGTCCACCTGAGGTGGCCCAAGCCAATGCATTACCCTGACGATCGGTAATGGTTACAATGGTGTTATTAAAAGACGCATGAATATGGGCGATACCTTCAGATACCGAACGACGTGCCACTTTTTTGCGGCTACGAGTGTCTTTTGCCATCTTTTAGCTTCCTAAATTAGTTACTTTTTAATTGCTTTGCGAGGACCTTTACGGGTACGCGCGTTGGTTTTAGTGCGTTGACCACGAACTGGAAGACCACGGCGGTGACGAAGACCACGGTAGCAACCCAAATCGACCAAACGCTTGATGTTCATTGAAATTTCGCGACGAAGGTCACCTTCGGTAGCGTAATTTGCAACTTCTGCACGAACAGCATCCAGTTGTGAATCATCTAACTGACCAATTTTGGTGGTCTCGCTGATACCTACGGTTGCCAAGATTTTCTTAGCAGTAGTGCGACCAATACCAAAAATGTAAGTTAGCGAAATCACAGCGTGTTTGTTGTCCGGAATGTTTACACCGGCAATACGAGCCATTGATTTCTCTCCGTTAGCACAAATGCTAGGCATTTGCTGTTTTACTCTACTGCTATCCTAGATAACAGCATGGCAAGTAGCGGATAATACAATATCCGCTACAAAATTGCAAGTATTAATTTGTAAAATTAACCTTGACGTTGCTTATGACGTGGCTCTGAACTGCAAATAACGAGTACTTTACCTTTACGGCGTACGATTTTGCAACTGCCACAGATTTTTTTTACAGACGCTTGAACTTTCATGTCTACTCCTAATGTCATTTAGACTGGATTAAAGTTTGATCATGGTATTGATGGGTCATCAGATGTGCTTGCACCTGTGCGATGAAGTCCATAAGTACAACCACCATAATCAATAAAGATGCACCACCTAACTGAAAAGGCACGCCAAATGACGTTTGAATTACCATTGGCATTAGGCAAATGATCGCCATATACATCGCACCAATAAACGTTAGGCGATTTAGGACAAAATCCAAATATCGTTTCGTTTGCTGTCCTGGACGTATACCAGGAATATAAGCACCACTACGCTTTAAATTCTCTGCCACCTCACCTGGGTTAAACATCAATGCTGTATAAAAATAACAGAAAAAGATGATTAGCACGCCAAACAGTAATAAGTACAAAGGACTGCCTGGCTGCAAGATGAGTGAAATGTTCTGCATGATATTTTGCAGTGTGGTTGGATTCGCCGAAGAACCTGCCCATTGCCCCAAACTTGCAGGCAACATCAGCAATGAGCTAGCAAAAATCGCTGGAATCACCCCTGCCATATTGAGCTTTAATGGCAAATGTGATTGTTGCTGAGCATAAACTTTACGCCCTTCTTGCTGTTTTTGAGCATAATTAACAGGCACACGGCGTTGGGCACGTTCAATATAAACAATACCAGCCGTCACCGCCAAACCCAACAACGCAAAGATAAGGACAACCATTAAGTTCATGTCTTGACTAAATACACCTGCAATCATGCCAGGAGCACTTGATATGATACTGGCAAAAATAAGCATGGATATGCCGTTGCCAATGCCACGCTCAGTAATCTGCTCACCAAGCCACATCAAGAACATCGCTCCTGCGACCAATGAAGTCACCGCAGGAATCATAAAAGTCAAACCAGAGCTTAATGTCAAACCACCAGCAACAAGACCTGCTGACATACCAACCGCTTGCACAAATGCCAAAGCCAGTGTACCTTGCCTCGTGTATTTATTTAAAATACGCCGACCAGATTCACCTTCTTTTTTTAGGGCATCAAGCGAAGGTATCACCGCTGACATCATCTGTACCACAATGGATGCTGAGATATAAGGCATGATACCCAGTGCCATGATGGACATACGCTCCAAAGCACCGCCTGAGAACATGTTAAACATGCCCAAAAAGGTGTTTTGACTGCCATCAAAAAATTGAGCAAGACGAATAGGATTCATGCCTGGTACAGGAATGTGCGAACCTAAACGATAGACAACCAACGCCCCAAGCAAAAATAACATGCGATGCCATAGCTCATCATACTTACGAATAAAAGCCAATGGATTTAATGGAATGCCTGATATAGGCGTTGATTTAGACATGGATTACTCCTCGACGCTACCGCCAGCGGCAACGATGGCCTCTTTTGCACCTTTAGTAACTTTTACGCCTTTAAAGGTTAAAGCACGGCTAATCTCGCCTGATAAGATAATACGAGCACGCTTCATGTCACCACGGATGATGTTGGCAGCTTTTAGCGTTTCAAGTGTTACCTCATTGCCTTCAATCTTGTTAAGCTCTGACAAACGTACTTCGGCTGTTGTCAAGGCTAGTTGGCTGGTAAAACCAAATTTTGGCAAACGGCGATAGATAGGCATTTGACCGCCTTCAAAGCCTGCTGGAATGCTTGAGCCTGAACGTGAAGTTTGACCCTTGATACCACGACCACCAGTCTTACCTAGACCTGAACCGATACCACGACCACGACGTTGGGCAGTCTTTTTTGCACCCACTGCTGGGGCAAGTTCATTTAAACGAAGACCCATTACGCTTCCTCCACTTTAACCATGTAATATACACGATTTACCATACCACGAGTAGATGGTGTATCTTCTACTTCTACGGTATGACCAATGCGACGTAGTCCCAAACCTTTTAGGCAGGCTTTGTGGCTTGCCAAACGGTGTGAGCTAGACTTAGTTTGAGTAATTTTCATTGTTTTCATAACACTCACCTACTCTTAGCCCAAAATTTCTTCAACAGATTTGCCACGTTTAGCAGCAACTTGCTCTGGTGAAACCATGTCACGCAGACCTTTAAAGGTTGCATAGACCACATTGGCAGCATTAGTAGAGCCGTAGCATTTCGCCAATACGTCTTGAACGCCAGCAACTTCTAGCACAGCACGCATTGCACCACCAGCAATAACGCCAGTACCTTCTGATGCAGGTTGCATGTATACTTTTGATGCACCGTGACGAGCATTAATAGGGTGTTGTAGTGTTGTGCCAGCAAGCTCAACAGTAATCATGTTACGCTTAGCAGCTTCTAGTGCTTTTTGGATGGCAGCAGGCACTTCACGAGCCTTGCCACGACCAAAACCAACACGACCATTACCATCACCAACTACTGTCAATGCAGTGAAGGAGAAGATACGACCACCTTTTACAACTTTTGCCACACGGTCAACGGCAACCAATTTTTCTACCAAACCGTCAGTTTGTTCAACTTTTGCCATGATTAGAACTCCAATCCGTTTTCACGAGCAGCGTCAGCTAATGCTTTAACACGGCCATGATATTTAAAACCACTACGGTCAAATGCAACCTTAGTGATGCCCGCAGCTTTTGCACGCTCTGCAATCAGTGCACCCACAGCTTTTGCCGCCTCAATATTACCAGTCGCACCTGAGCGAAGGGTTGAATCAAGAGTTGATGCTTGAGCCAAAACCACACCGCCTGTTGGGGCGATGATTTGGGCATAGATGTGACGTGGCGTGCGAGTAACGGTCAAACGGTTAGCACCTAATTGACGGATATGGGCACGAGTTTTTTTTGCTCGGCGAAGACGAGCTGATTTTTTATCCAACATGTTTGCTCACCTTACTTATTTTTTCTTAGCTTCTTTACGAAGAACCACTTCATCGCTATAACGAACACCTTTACCTTTATAAGGCTCTGGTGGGCGGAAGCTACGAATCTTAGCTGCTGCTTGACCCAATTTTTGCTTGTCGTTTGATTTTAGAACGATTTCAGTTTGACTTGGGCTTTCAGCAGTCACACCTTCAGGGAGATTATAAGCAATCGGGTGAGAGAAACCTAAGTTAAGGTTTACCACATTGCCAGCAACTTGGGCACGGTAACCAACACCGATAAGTTGCAAACGACGTTCAAAACCTTCACTCACACCTTGAACCATGTTGTTCAACAATGCACGCACAGTACCTGTGTGCATCCACGCTTCTTTGGTGTCTTTGACAGGAGCAAGAGTAACCACGTTATCTTCTTGCTTTAGCTCGACCAAATCATGCAGGCGTAAAGACAAAGAACCGTTCTTGCCCTTAACTTCAACCTGCTGATCGTTCAAAGTAACGCTGGTACCCGCAGGTAGCGTTACTGGGGCTTTAGCCACACGAGACATAGGAATTTCCTTTAATGATAAAAACAACCATCAATAACTGATGGCAACGAATAGCAACCAACTCTCACCATCCAAGATAATTTAAATTGGTTAAAAAAGCAGGGCATTATAACACAAAAAATCCTTAGAGTAAACTAAGGATTTTTATTTTTATCACTTTAAATAAAAATAACAAATAAAGTGATTAGGCAACCAAAGCGATAACTTCACCGCCGATGCCAGCTGCACGTGCTGCGCGGTCGCTCATAATGCCTTTGCTGGTAGAGATGATGGCAACGCCCAAGCCTTTTTGAACGCTTGGTAGTTCATCTTTACCGCGATATTGGCGTAGACCAGGACGGCTATAACGCTTAAGTTCAGCGATAACGCCTTTGCCTTGGTAGTATTTTAGTTCAATGTTTAGAACTTTTTTGTTGTTTTCGCCGTCAACAACTTCAGCAGAAGTTAGATAGCCTTCAGCAACCAACAAATCAGCAATTGATTTGCGTAGCTTAGAAGCAGGCATTTCTACACTTGGCTTATTTCTTGATTGTGCGTTGCGAATGCGGGTTAGCATATCAGCAACTGGATCTTGCATACTCATTGCGATACTCCTTACCAGCTAGCTTTACGAACGCCAGGTACATCACCTTGCATTACACGCTCACGCAACTTGTTGCGTGATAGACCAAATTTACGGAAATAGCCGTGTGGACGACCAGTCAAGCCACAGCGATTACGCAAACGAACTGGCGATGAGTTACGTGGCAGTGCTTGTAGAGCAAGCATTGCGTCTAAACGCTCTTCATCACTGACATTTACATCACTGATGACTGCTTTTAGCTGTGCACGCTTCTCGGCGTACTTAGCAACTGTTTTTTCGCGTTTTAATTCGCGATTAATCATGCTTTTCTTAGCCATAACGTTTACCTTATCTAAATGGGAAACCGAATGCTTTTAGCAATGCACGACCTTGGTCGTCATTAGCAGCAGTCGTTGTGATGGTGATGTCAAGACCACGAATACGGTCAATTTTATCAAAATCAACTTCAGGGAAAACGATTTGTTCTTTGATACCTAGCGAGTAGTTACCACGACCATCGAATGCTTTTGCAGAAAAACCACGGAAGTCACGAATACGAGGAATCGCAATGGCAATTAAGCGGTCTAAGAATTCGTACATTTGGTCGCCACGAAGGGTAACTTTACAGCCAATCGGCCACTCTTCACGAATTTTAAAGCCTGCCACTGATTTGCGTGCTTTGGTAACAACTGGCTTTTGACCAGCGATGACAGTCATGTCTGCCAAGGCACCTTCAAGTAGTTTTTTATCTTGTGCTGCACCACCAACACCCATGTTCAGAGTGATTTTGGTGATTTTTGGCACTTGCATGACATTTTCTAAGCCAAGCTCATCTTTGATTTGTTGCTTTAGCTTATCATTGTATAAAGATTTTAATCTTGCCATTACTATATACCCTTAGTATCTTATGCAGTCGCCACTACTTCACCAGTAGAACGATAGATACGGACTTTTTTGCCCTCTTCGTTTACTTGGTAAGCAACACGATCTGCTTTTTGGGTTGCTGCGTTATAAATCGCAACGTTTGAAATGTGTAGAAATGCTTCTTGCTTAACGATGCCACCTTCTTTACCTAGCATTTGGTTAGGTTTTTGGTGTTTGGTTACAATGTTAATGCCTTCAACTTTTACACGGTCTGCTTTAACCGCCAAAATTGTGCCTTGCTTGCCTTTATCTTTGCCAGCAATCACAACCACGGTATCGCCTTTGCGTAACTTTGCCATAGGATAGCCTCTAAAAGTTTACAGTACTTCTGGTGCTAGTGAAACAATTTTCATGAATTGCTCACCACGTAGTTCACGGGTAACAGGTCCAAAAATACGAGTTGCGATAGGGGCTTTGTTATTGTTTAGAATAACTGCCGCATTATCATCAAAACGTAGTACAGAACCGTCTGGACGACGTACGCCTTTTTTGGTACGTACAACAACCGCATTCATCACGTCGCCTTTTTTAACACGACCGCGAGGAATGGCTTCTTTTACTGTTACCTTAATAATATCGCCAACTGATGCATAACGACGATGCGAGCCACCCAGTACTTTAATGCACTGTACACGTCTTGCACCACTGTTATCTGCAACTTCCAGCATTGTTTCAGTCTGAATCATCGCATTACTCCATAAATAATAATACAATAAAAGCCATTCGCTCCAATTTATGCTATTTTGCACAAATTTGGTAGATGAACGCCAATAAAGACGTTCATTATACTAGCAAATGACTTTTAATGCAAATAACTTTAAATTTTTACCGCAGTTTCAACCACGTCTACCAAAGTCCAAGTTTTGGTCTTTGAGATAGGACGTGTTTCTTTGATACGAACGATATCACCTTCTTGACAAACGTTGTTCTCATCGTGAGCTTTAAGCTTAGTAGAACGACGAACTTGCTTGCCATACATTGGGTGACGAATTTGGCGTTCAACAAGGACAGTGATAGACTTGTCCATTTTGTTGCTGATAACTTTACCAGTCACAACACCGACTTCTTGAGTTTGGTTATTCTCGCTCATGCGTCGCCTCTTTGTTTTTCGTTAAGCAAAGTCAAGATTTTTGCAATCGTGCGACGATTTGCTTTAACTTCGTGAGTGTTACCTAGCTGACCTGTTGCTTTTGCCATGCGTAGGCGAAATGCGTCAAGTTGCTTTTCGTCAAGCAATGTAGCCAGCTCTTCTACTGATTTTTCACGTAATTCGCTTGTTTTCATTACATTACCGTCCGTTTAACAATGGTGGTTTTGAAAGGCAGCTTAGCAGAAGCCAATGTCAAGGCTTCACGCGCAAGCTCTTCGCTCACACCTTGGATTTCGTATAACATTTTGCCTGGCTTGATTTCGGCTACCCAGTACTCAACTGGACCTTTACCTTTACCCATACGAACTTCCAATGGCTTTTCGGTAATTGGCTTGTCTGGGAATACACGAATCCAAATTTTACCGCCACGCTTGATGCGACGAGTAATGGTACGACGAGCTGCTTCAATTTGACGAGCAGTCATGCGACCACGACCGATAGATTTTAGACCAATCTCACCAAATGCAACGGTGTTACCACGTTGGGCAAGGCCTGTGTTACGACCTTTGTGCATTTTGCGGAATTTGGTACGTTTTGGTTGTAACATGGCTTACCCCTTGTCTGAATTACGACGGTTGCTGGTACGACCACGGCGTTTTGGTGCACGAGTCTTCTCTTCTGCAACTGGATTGTAAACGCTGTTCATGCCGTCTAGAATTTCACCACGGAAAATCCAAACTTTCACACCGATAGTACCGTAAGTGGTCTCTGCACGAACTTCTGCATAATCAATGTCAGCACGCAATGTGTGTAGTGGCACACGACCTTCACGATACCACTCAGTACGAGCAATCTCAGCACCGCCTAGACGACCTGACAGCTCAACTTTGATACCGCCAGCACCAGCACGCATGCTGTTTTGCACGGCACGTTTCATTGCACGACGGAACATCACACGACCTTCAAGCTGTCTGGCAATACCAACAGCAACCAAACGTGCGTCTAGATCAGGTTGAGTAATCTCTTGGATATTTACCTGAGCAGGAACGCCCATAAGCTTGGTTAGGTCTTTTTGAAGTGCTTCAATGTCAGCACCTTGTTTACCAATAATCACACCAGGACGTGCTGAGTGAATGGTAATCTTAGCGGCACCCGTAGGACGCTCGATGCTGATGTTGCTTACCATGGCTTCTTTTAATTTATTGCGTAGAAAATCACGCACTTTGAAGTCATTTAGCAAGTATTCAGAGTATTGCTTTGGATTTGCGTACCAGTTAGCGTTGTGCTTTTTGATAACGCCCAAACGAATACCAATCGGATGTACTTTTTGACCCATGATTATGCTCCTACTTTAACAGTGATGTGGCAAGTACGTTTGCTGATACGGTCAGCACGACCCTTGGCACGGGGCATAATACGCTTCAAAGTAATACCTTCATCTACATAAATGGTAGAAACACGTAGTGTGTCAATGTCTAGACCATTGTTGTGTTCAGCGTTTGCAATTGCTGATTGTAGGCATTTTTTAACAAGTTTAGCACCTTTTTTGTTGCTAAATGTCAAAATGTCTAAAGCACGCTCGATTGATTTACCACGAACTTCGTCCGCAACCAATCTTACTTTTTGTGCCGAAATAGCGGCACCACGTAATTTTGCAGTTACTTCCATGGTACACCTTATCTCTTAGATTTCTTGTCAACGCCATGACCACGATATGAACGGGTTGGGGCGAATTCACCAAGTTTATGACCAACCATTTGCTCACTCACGATAACAGGTACATGGGTACGACCGTTGTGAACAGAAATGGTCAAACCGACCATTTGTGGTAGAATCATGGAACGACGAGACCAAGTTTTGATTGGCTTACGGCTGTTTGTTTCTAGGGCGTTTTCTACCTTAGCAAACAGATGTGCGTCAATAAACGGGCCTTTTTTTAACGAACGAGGCATAAAACTCTTCCTTTATTTCTTGGCACGACGGCGACGGATAATCATACTGTCAGTACGCTTGTTAGAACGGGTTTTAAGACCCTTAGCTTTCTGACCCCAAGGACTGGTTGGGTGTTTACCAAAGTTACGTCCTTCACCACCACCGTGTGGGTGATCAATCGGGTTCATTGCCGTACCACGAACGGTAGGACGAACGCCACGCCAGCGTGCTGCACCTGCTTTACCAAGTGATTTTAGGTTGTTTTCAGTGTTAGACACTTCACCAATAACCGCACGGCAATTTGCGTGAATACGACGGGTCTCACCCGAACGTAAACGAACAATCACATAAGCACCATCACGACCAAGCAGTTGAACCGCTGCACCAGCAGAACGTGCAAGCTGTGCACCTTTGCCAATTTTTAGTTCGATGTTGTGAATAACGGTACCCACTGGGATATTTTTAAGTGGCAAGCAGTTGCCTGGACGGATAGGAGAACCTTCGCCAGATTGAACCTGATCGCCTACTGCCAATTTTTTAGGTGCGATGATATAACGACGCTCACCGTCTGCATATTTTAGTAGAGCAATGTGTGCAGTACGGTTAGGGTCATATTCAATACGCTCAACAGTTGCAATGATGCCGTCTTTGTTGCGTTTGAAGTCAATTAGACGATAATGTTGCTTGTGACCACCACCGATGTGACGGGTAGTGATACGACCGTTGTTATTACGACCACCAGTTTTTGCTTTTGATTCAACAAGCGGTGCATAAGGACGACCTTTATAAAGGTGTGGATGCACAACTTTTTCAACAAAGCGGCGACCTGGTGAGGTTGGTTTTGCTTTTACGATAGGCATGGTTATGATCCTTATTCGTTAGTCGCTGTTTCGCCAGTGGCTTCTTCACCAGCACCGATTTGTACGTCTGAACCTGCTTTTAGTGTTACATACGCTTTTTTAACGTCAGAACGCTTGCCAACAACACGACCAAAACGCTTGGTTTTACCTTTGGTATTTAGCGTGTTTACTTTGACAACTTCAACGCCTTCAAACATCAGCTCAACGGCTTGTTTGATTTCACGCTTGGTTGCACTGCTGTCCACTTTGAAAACTTGAACACCTAGGCTATCACCCAAACGTTGAGATTTCTCAGAAAAAACAGGGGCTTTTAGTACTTGATATAGTCTTGCGTTACTCATGCTAGTGTCTCCTCAAATTGCTTGGCGGCTTCAACCGTCATGATAACTTTGTCGAAAGAAACCAAGCTAACTGGGTCAACTTCACGAGTACCTAGCACATTCACGTGTGGAATGTTACGAGCTGCCAAGTATAGGTTCTCATCAACTTCGTGAGTAACAATCAATGCACGTGGGGCATTTAGCTCGGCAAGTTTAGCAACCAAACCTTTGGTTTTTGGGCTATCAACACTGATAGAGTCCACCAAAACCAAACGCTCTTGGCGTACAAGCTCTGCTAGGATGCATTGCATGGCACCACGATACATTTTGCGGTTTACTTTTTGAGACCAGTCTTGTGGTTTGGCGGCAAATGCACGACCACCACCTACCCAAATTGGTCCACGGATAGAACCCGCACGGGCACGACCAGTACCTTTTTGACGCCATGGTTTTTTACCGCCACCAGATACTTCGCCACGAGTTTTTTGTGCACGAGTACCTTGACGAGCACCAGCTAGGTAAGCAGTTACGACTTGGTGTACTAGGGCTTCATTGAACTCACGACCAAATGTCGTCTCTGATAGTTCAACCGCCGCACCTGTAACAGTTTTTAAATTCACGTTAATCCCCTCAACTAGGCTTTGACTGACGGACGTACGATAACATCGCCACCATTAGCACCAGGCAAGGCACCTTTGATGACCAGTACACCTTTTTCGGTATCAATAGACACAATTTCAAGGCCTTGAACAGTAACACGTTTGTTACCCATTTGACCTGGCATTTTTTTGCCTTTGAATACTTTACCTGGTGTTTGGTTCTGACCGGTAGAACCAAGTACACGATGCGACACAGAGTTACCGTGTGTGGCGTCCTGAGTGCGGAAATTATGACGTTTTACGCCACCTTGGAAGCCTTTACCCTTAGACTGACCAGTAACATCAACCAACTGACCAACTTCAAATAAATCCACCAAAATATCGCCGCCAACTTCACGACCTTCAAGTTCGCTTGCGTCAGCTCTAAATTCCCAAACACCACGACCAGCGGCAACGCCAGCTTTTGCGAAGTGTCCTTTTTGTGCAGCAGTTACACGGCTTTCACGACGCTCACCTGTGGTGACTTGAATTGCGTCATAACCGTCAGTGTCTACTGTCTTGATTTGTGAGATACGGTTTGCGTTAACCTCAACCACTGTTACAGGGATAGATGCACCTGCCTCAGTGAAGATTCGGGTCATACCACGCTTAATACCGACTAAACCAATCGCCATTTTAGACCTCTTACTTATAATCGTTTATATTAAACCAGTTGTTCTTAGCCTAGGGCGATTTGAACATCAACACCGGCCGCCAAATCTAACTTCATCAATGCATCTACTGTTTTGTCAGTAGGTTGAACGATGTCAATCATGCGTTTGTGGGTGCGAATTTCATACTGGTCACGAGCGTCTTTGTTGACGTGTGGTGATGTCAATACGTTGAACCGCTCAATACGAGTCGGCAAGGGAACAGGACCACAAACTTGTGCACCTGTACGCTTTGCGGTATCGACAATCTCTTGTGCCGACTGGTCAATCAGACGATGGTCGAAAGATTTTAGTCGGATACGGATTCTCTGGTTAGCCATGCCAACAAGCTCCTAAATTAAGTGCTTTATAAAACTTCCATCGCTTGGATTTCAGTCATGTTATTTTGATTAAATTTTGTCCTAGAACCGCTTTGGACAAAATAATACAATCCCTGTCCGCCAGACATGAATGTTGGCAACAGAGCTGTTGTTTATAGTGCCAAAATCGATGCTTCGGCTGTGGCGTTGATTCGCTTTGGGGCAAGCCCTACTCACTACTTGTAATATATCCGAAGATAATTACTCATCCAAGCCAAATGTAGTCAAAAACAGACTTTTGCTTAAATGCAACGCTAAACAAGAAAAGTGTGCGTATTATACACGAAAAATCAGATAAAGCAAGAGATGTGCTTTATTTTTGGATAAAAAAGTGGCTAAATTTGCCTGTCTTTGCCTTAAAATTCATCAAATTTACAAAATGTTACAATTTTAATAAATTGATTGATTTTTAGGCAGATTTATTGGTAAAAAAACCATTTTTACTCCACCAAAATCGCATATTGCTCTTGATGATAGGATGTGTTTATGGATAGATGAATGGATGTATTTGTTAATTTTTGTAAATTTGACAAATCCTGATGTGATGACAAATAGTCCGCCACCAACTGACTGACTTTTATCGTCACATTAGGCTTTTTAAAAGAAGTGCTGTTTGCCATCTGACCCATGAGTGACCTTAGAATCTCAAATGCCACTGTCTGCACGCTTTTGATTTTGCCTGTGCCATGACAGACAGGGCAAGGCTCACGCAGCTCATCAGACAGACTGGGGCGGGTGCGTTTACGAGTCATCTCAACCAAGCCCAACTCGCTGATTTGGGTGATGTTGGTCGTGGCAGGGTCGGCTTTTAATGCATGGGCGAGCATGTCTAGCACTGTTTGCCGATGGGCGGATTTGTCCATGTCAATAAAATCTAGAATGATAATACCGCCAATGTTACGCACTTTTAACTCACGAGCGATGGCAGTTACTGCTTCTTTGTTGGTCTCATACGCCACGTCCACGCCTGCCCTGCCTTGCCCCACATACGAGCCTGTATTGACATCAATGGTCGTCATCGCTTCGGTATGCTCAATGATGAGATAACCGCCCGATGGCAACGGGCAATGCCGCAACAAGGCGTGTGTCAGCTGAGTCTCAATGTCAGGCGTAGAAGAGCGACGCTCATCGGGCACAGACTGGGCGAACAGTGGGGTCGGCTTATCATGATGATAAATGGCAGATGTGATGGACGGCATGAGTGTGCAACTGGCATGCCGTACTCGCTCATAAGTCGCCCTATCGTCAATCCACACGCTTTGGATATCATCAGTGATAATGTCACGCAAGGCACGCTCAGCCAAAGGTAGCTCCTGGTAGAGCAAGGCGTGCTTGGCTTTGTGCAGGCTCGCCTGTGTGCGTGCTTGGCTAATATCCACCCACAATGCACCTAGATGGTCAAGCTCTGCCTGCATACGCTCGCCCATGCCCGCCAATGTCTCATCATCGCCAAATGCCTGCTCGCATGCACTACGAGCGATGAGCCCACCTGCATGCGATGATTGGCTAAGTAGGGTCGTCAAATGAGCTTTTAGCTTGGTACGATAAGCCTTTGTGCCGATGCGAGTGGACACACCGACCGACTGTGGCGATGTGGGCAGATAGACCAAATACCGCCCTGCCAATGCGATGTGCATGGTCACACGCACCCCTTTGGTGCCAAACTCATCTTTGGTGACTTGGACGACAACTCGTTCGCCAACTTTGGGCAGGAGCTTGGGCAAAAGTTTGGGGTCAAGTTTGGGCTTGGCAGGCTTAGGCTTGGGTCTAGACTGGGACTGCGTGGGGCTTTTATCTTTTGCCTGATAAGCCATGGGCAATGTCGTGATGGGCGTGGGCGTGGCAACATCATCTTGGGATGATGGGCGAGTCGGTAGTATGATGTCGCTTTGGTGCAAAAATGCCGAACGCTCACGCCCGATGTCAATAAACACCGACCCCATGGCAGGCAGTACCCGCACCACCGTCCCCAAATAGACATCTCCCACCAAACTGCGTGCCTGTACCCGCTCAATAAACACCTCATCAAGCCTACCGTCATCAACGATAACAAGGCGAGTCTCAAAGGGCGTGGCGTTGATTAGGGCATGTTTTGACATAAAGATGGTGTGTAGACTAGATGAATTAAGTTAGGGTAAGTTGGTTTAAGAGATAAGTTGGCTAGTAGACTGATTGAACGCTGATTAGGCAAGTTAGAAGTAAATCGCTTGACTATGCTAATGGGCTGATTTTATCATCATTTAAATCATCAATCCGCCAATATTTACAGACAGTCATCAATCAGCTCTGCCGTCTCGGCAAGGGGCAAGCCCACCACGTTGGTATAACTGCCATTGATAGACCGCACCCATGCCATCGCCCCGCCTTGAATGGCATACGCCCCTGCTTTGTCGGCAGGTTCGCCCGTTGCCCAGTACCCATCTTTTTGGCGGTCGGTGAGTTTGATAAATACCACATCGGTAGCGACTTTGATGACTTTTTGAAAAATGACTTGCCCGTCTTTGACGATGCTGGCACACACCGCCGTCCAAATCTCGTGCGTGTTGTCTGATAATTTATCCCACATGGCAAAAGCATGGGCCTTATCGGCAGGTTTGGTTAAAATCTCATCCTCTGCCACGCCAATGGTATCTGCCGTGATAACGATAGCCGATGACACGTCCGCACACGCCTTTTCCGCTTTGGTCTTCACCATACGCATGATGTAGTCGTGGGGGCTTTCGTGGGGATAAAAACGCTCGTCAATCTGGACTGATTTTACTGTAAAAGGAATGTGCAACTGCGTCAATAACTCATGTCGTCTGGGCGATGTGGACGCTAGGATAAGGGGTATCATCAGTAGGCTCGCTCTTTTAGTTGGCGGTTTATCCAGTACAGCGGATACCACATCACAGGGAACAGCACAATACTACTCATGAGCGACCCCATGCCTGTCCACACAAACTGAGCATGAGAAAATGCCTGCAATATCCACAGCGACACCTGATAGACGCTCAGAGCAATCGCCCCCAATACCCACGCCTGCGACAGGGCAAGCTCTTTGGCGTACAACAGTAGTACCCGTACAACAAACGCCATAAGCACCGCACTAAATGCCTGATGCCCCAAATGCGTACCCAAGAGCAAATCCGAGACCAGTCCCACCAAAAATACCACCCACACCCCCATCATGGGCGAGCGATACATCACCCAAAAGGCAAGCACCATCGCCAAAAACATGGGGCGAACGCTTGCCATGTCATGCCCCAAAGGGTAGACACTCAGCATGGATGCCACCACGAAGCTGATGATGATACCGATGATTAAAAAGGGTTTTGAGTTCATAAGTGGGTTTTATGAGTCCTATATGGCGTGATTAGCTGTTCTTTTTTGGGGCAGGGTTGTCTTTGGGCTGTAAAATCAGCACATAACTGCTATTTAGAAAATCGGCGGCGGGATTGACACGAATGTCGGCAAAATTATCGGTGCGAGTGGTGTCAATGTCCGAGACTTTCCCCACTTTATAGCCCGCAGGGAAACGCTCGCCAAGCCCTGACGAGATAAGCTCATCGCCCACTTTAACATCGGCAGTCTTAAAGATATAATCTAGGCTCAGACTGTCAGGCTTGCCCCCACCCGAGACCATCGCACGTTGTCCTGTGCGTGCCACCACGACCGCCACCGACTGCTGTTCATCGGTGATGAGTAGTAGGCGAGATGTATTTGGGTAGGCGTTTAGCACCTGTCCGATGATGCCATGCTCATCGATGACCGTCTGCCCGATTTGCACGCCATCATTGGTGCCTTTGTTAAGCACCACCACTTGTTTTAGGGGGTTAGAATCCGTGCCGATAATGCGTGCTAGCAGTAGATGATGTTCGCTGGACTGCGTGGTGCTGAGTACGCCTTTTAGACGGGCGTTTTGGGCGAGTAGATAATCTTGGGTTTGGAGCTTGGCACGGGCTTGGAGTAGCTCGGTTTGCAAACGGATATTCTCACGACGCAAGGCTTCTTTGGTGTGGACGGCATGGCTGGCGTATTCCATGGCATAAGACGGCCCTAGGGACGCCTGATAAATGGGTTGCATGGATGCATGGCTTAGGCGACGAATACCATCAAACCATTGGGGGTTTTTGCTGTCAAGCAACATAAAAATCAAGGCAAGCACCAAAAACGCAACCGTCATGCGTGCAAATACAGGTTTTTGTGAAAATATACTTGGGAGCATTGCCAGACCTTTTTTATGTACTTATGAACAAATAATTTCACAAGCCCAAAACACAAAAAGCGGTGCGTGAACACCGCTCATGATTTCGTGGATTTAGACAAAAATCATCGAGAGCGACTTATCATGGATAAAGTCAAGTGCCTTACCACCGCCACGAGACACGCAGGTCAATGGGTCTTCGGCGACAAACACAGGCAATCCTGTCTCTTTGGAGATGAGCTTATCTAGGTTACGCAGTAACGCCCCACCCCCTGTCAGTACCACGCCATGCTCGGCGATGTCCGATGATAACTCTGGCGGGGTCTGCTCCAAGGCAAGTTTGACCGCATCAACAATGCCTGATACAGGCTCGGCAAGTGCTTCTTGGATTTCTTTGGAATTGACAGTAAAAGTCTTTGGCACGCCTTCTGCCATCGAGCGTCCACGCACTTCTACTTCTAGGTTTTCTTTTTCATCAAAGACAGCCGTACCCACTTCTTTTTTGATACGCTCAGCGGTCGTCTCACCGATAAAACAACCGTGCGTCTTTTTGACGTGATTGATGATGGCTTCATCAAATTTATCACCGCCGATGGTAATAGAATCTGCATACACACACCCCGACAAGGCAATCACTGCAATCTCAGTCGTACCACCGCCGATGTCCACTACCATTGAACCACTGGCTTCGTGCACAGGCAGACCCGCTCCAATCGCTGCCGCCATCGGCTCTTCTAAGATATGCACGCTGTTCGCACCTGCCGAACGCACCGCTTCTTCAATGGCACGTCGCTCTACCAGCGTGGATTTGCATGGCACACACACAACCACATTCGGGTCAGCCAAGAATTTTTTGACTTTTACTTTTTTGATGAAATGCTTTAACATCTGCTGGGTAACTTCAAAGTCAGCAATCACACCATCTTTTAAGGGGCGAATGGCAGTAATGTTATCAGGGGTACGCCCAAGCATCTGCTTGGCATCGATACCTACCGCCGCCACCGTTGGGTTTTGGGTGCGGTTAGAACGCAGTGCCACCACCGTTGGCTCATCAAGCACAATGCCCTTACCAGGGGCATAAATCAAGGTGTTGGCAGTACCTAGGTCAATGGCAATGTTGGTCGATAAAAATCCCAGCAGGTTCATAACGCATGATTCCAAAAAATAAGAGTGGCACGGCATCACTCATCTTAATCCATGAGTGAAAATATGATTAAAAATTAGCCAAATGCCAAATGGTTAAAAAATTGTGGTAAATTATACAGATTTACGACAAAAAAATCATGATGAATTGCAAAAAAAAATCACTCAATTTGCAAGAAAATTTTTCAAAATGAGGTAAATTAGCCGATTTTTAAACAAATTTACCAAAAATTACCAAAAATTAGGATGAGCGTAAGAATGTTACAAGATGCACATCTCTTCTTTCTTTATCCAAAACGGGCATTTTAGTTGTTTGAAATTGCTCAGTTTGTGGTAAAATTAACCCAGCCTCATCTGTATTTTTATGTAAAGTTTAGGAACATATCATGTCAAACACCCTATCCGCCCAAGAAATCGCCACCGTTGCCAACCTATCCCGCCTTGCCATTGATGAAAATTTGGCAAACGACTACGCCAAAGACATTGGCAAAATCCTATCAATGATGGACATTTTGGCACAAGTGGACACCACCGATGTCAAGCCCCTAACCAATGTCCACGATGGCGTGCAAGTGCTTCGCCCTGATGTGGTGGATTTAAATGGTTTGGCGGTCAATCGTGAACGCAATCAAGCGATTGCTCCTGCCACACAGGACGGATTGTATCTAGTTCCGCAAGTGATTGAATAAATTTAGATTTTTGAAAAAGTAGCAACTGTATCC
>NZ_MXAP01000098.1 GCF_002027555.1 Moraxella equi | reverse complement strand
CTTTGGTGAGTTGTTTACTACTGCTTTGAATAATAAGACTGCACCATCTCTATCTGTCATGTTGGCTGTGGTGATGTAGATGGCATGTGGTAATCCTTGACTGTCAACGGCAATATGTCGCTTGATGCCTGATACTTTTTTACCTGCATCATAACCTTTGTGTTTGGCGGTATCGGTATTTTTTATGCTTTGTGCATCAATGATGATAAAGCTGGTTTTAGCCTTGCGTTTGTTCTTCTTTCGCTCTTTTTTGACCAATTTTTTTAAGACATTATCACGAATGCTGTTACCACTATCATCAAGTTCACTCCATTTTTGATGGTAGGAATGAATGGTTCGTCATTTTGGGTAGTCATGTGGTAGTTGTCGCCACTGACAACCTGTTCTAAGTAAGTACAGCAATCCACAGAATACTTCGTATAGGTCTATTGTCCTAGGCTTGGTCTTTTTTCTGGCACTTTCTAACAATGGACGTATGTGTTCAAATTACTCTCGTGTGATGTCACTTGGATGGGCTTTTCTCATGGTGAATGATTTGGTTGGTGGTGGTTGGTTTATTGCAGCATATTTTTTGATTGTGAACAGGTTCT
>NZ_MXAP01000097.1 GCF_002027555.1 Moraxella equi | reverse complement strand
ACCAGACTCTCTGCTGTTTTGTCCATCTCACCATTTAGGCGTTTGAGTTCATTAACGCCTTTATCTACCCCCTGTGCGACATCATCGCCAATGTTTTTGGCACTCTTTGCTACTTGCTTGGCACGGTCTGATGTCTCATCTAGGGCTTGACTTAGCCCCAATGCCGACTGCTGACTGTCAAGCCACGCCTGCTGTGTGGCATTACCACTTGTCTCAATGCTTTTTTGCACTTTTTGTAGGGCTTCTTGCAACTGCTCGCTACTGGCTTGACCGCTATTTTTAACCAATTCAAACATTTGTATTTGCTTTTGGGCGGTTGCTTCGGCTTCGGCTTGGCTGATAATACCAAGCTCTTTAAACGCTCGGGCGGTCTCGTCAAGCAAGGCAGGGGTTTTGTTTAGCTTGTCATTGATGGCATCTAGCCCACTTTCCACCTGCTCGGTGGATAATTTGCCATCTCGCCCGAATTCAACGTACAGTTGGCGGACGGTGTCAATCTCTTTTTGGCTTTTTGCCCCTTCAAGCAGTTTGTCAAGGCTTGCCAAAATCAGACTGCCTGCGTCCATACCTGCCTGTTTTAGCTCGTTGTAACCGTCTGCCACTTGGCGGACTTGCTCGGCATTGGCAGAAAAAGCAGAGTTAATCTCATTGAGTGCCAATTTGACATCAACGCCTAGTCCTTTGGCGGCGTTTAGGGCAGAGTCTTTTAGCGACAGCCCCACCTGCTCGCTACTTTTTGCCACGTCATTTAGGGCGGTAACGCTAACCTTACCAGCTTCTGAGATTGCCACGGCAAAGCCTTGGGCGGACAGTTCAGCCTTTAACTGCTCGTCCGCTATGCCTTTGTTGGCTTTGATGGCACTTTCGGCATACGCCAGCACCGCATCATGCTTTTTCTTTTCAAGGTCTTGGCGTGTCTTAGTGCTTGCCTGCTCGGCACTATCAAGCTCAGCTAGTGCGTTTAAATGGTGCTGTACACGCTCATCATCATTTGCTTGTCTGGCAAGTTTTAATCCCTCTTCAAGCGTTTGGCGTTCGGCAAAAAAGTTACGCTCCTTTAAAAAAAACTCTTGCCACGCCTGCGTTTTGTCTGCTAAGGTTTGTTTGTGGTCTGCGACACTTTCGGCATTGCGTTGTTGTTCGGTTTTGTTAATCTCATCAATCGCTTGCACCACTTTTGATTGAAAATTTAACGCCAACTCATTGGCACGACCCATTGATTTTTCAGCGGCTGCAAACAAACGGTCAGCCGCCAATTCAGACTGTTTGGCAAGGTCTTCAAATCCCAAAAACTCGGCAACTTTGGCTCTTAGTGTTGACATACCGCCTGCCAAAAATTGCAGACTACCCACCAACAAATTAAAAGCAATGCTTACCCCCGTTGCACCGTCTGACAATAACCCCAAACTCAATTGTAAGGCGTGTAGTCCTGCATCCAAACTACTGACTTCTTTTTGCCCGTCTGTAAAGGCAGTAAACATGGGTGTAACGCTATCAAGCACCGATTTAAACGCACTCCAAGCCGTCTCACCCATATCGCCAATGGATTTTGCTAGGTCTTTAACGGTATCATAAGCAAGCGATAGCGTGCGTTTTAGCTCATCAATGGTGCTGTCATCAATCTGTGATAGTTTGTCGCTAAACCAGGTAATGCCTTCGCCAACATCGTTAAAGACGTTTTTTAGCCATGCTAAATTATCGCCTATCGTTTGCAAGGCTTTGACAACAACAGCACTTGCCCCGCTTTCGGTGTTAAACTCGCCCACCACGATTTGCCATTGCGTTTTAATATTTTGCATGGCTTGACCGATTGTGGTCGGAAATTTGGCAAACTTCTCTTCAATCGCCCCTGCTTGTTGTTGCAGGGCGTTTACCACCACCTGAGCGGACAGCTTGCCCTCACCTGCCATAGTGCGAAGCTCGCCCGTGGTTACGTTTAGCGAATTGGCAAGGGCGGTCATAATCTCAGGGGACTGCTCGGCGATTGAGTTAAACTCATCGCCACGGAGTACCCCACTTGCCAAAGCTTGCGATAGCTGGGTAATGCTTGCTTCGGCGGCAGCGGCAGAACCACCGCTTAGACTAATGGCTTGCTGGATTGTTTTGGTCAAATCAAGGCTTTGTTGCTGTGTCAGCCCCATTTGCTTGCCTGTTTCGTGAATTTTCGCAAATAATTGAGCCGTGGCGGTCAAATCAGCATTGGTGGCAAGGGCGATTTGTTGCACGCCTGCCATTGCCTCTTGCACATTGCCCGTCTCGCCAACAGCAACGGCAATCCTTGCCGATAGCGTGCTATAAGCATCCGCAGTCTCGGCAAGCTCTTTGACACCCAAGCCAATACCCAACGCCGCCAACGCCCCTGATAGTTTGTCAATGCCTGTACGGGCGGTATTTGTTACCGAGCCAAGCTGTTCGGTAGCCTGTTTTGTTTTTTGTAATTTTTCTTGTGCTGTACCTGCATTTTTGCCAAGTTTTTGCATCTGGGTGCCTGTGTCTGACAACTCACGGTCTAATTTGTGAGAATTACCGACAACCTCTGTCATTGATGTACCAAGGCTTTCAAAATACTCACGTAAACGGCGTACCTGTTGCCCTTGTTCACGTGTATTTAAATTATCAAAAGAGTTGGCAAGCTGTTCATAACGTTGTCGTAAATTGGTAACCGAACCCCCAGCCTGCTCAATTGTATTGATTAGCTCATTGATATTGTGTAGCCCTTGACGACCCGTGCCAATATTAGCCACCGCCTGTGCAAATGTTTTGGTTGTTTGGGCGGTCTGATTTAGCCCCTCCTTTAACTGCTTAATCTCTTGTTCAGCGGTCTCAATGCCCTTAGTGTCGCTCTTAAACGCAATGTCGTAACTTAAATCTGCCATAAAAACTCCAATAAAAAAACCGCCCCAATTGGAGCGGTTTTGTAAAAAAACCAATTATTTAAACTCGTTTGCCATCTCGTCAAAGTCACAGTAATGCGTGTCTGACAGATACTCGGCAATGTCAAGCAAGGTTTCGCTATACGCCCCATTTTTCTTGGCAAGGGTGATGAGCGTACTTACCCAATGCAAGTTTTCACGGGCAAGAGAGGCAATGTCGTGTTTACTCATGTGGTCGTAGCTCATTTTGCACCTCCAAACTCAACAAATGGCAAAAATGGTTGGGCTTTGGCGAGTAAATCCGACAGCTTGCCCTTTAAGGTTGGCTTAGTCTGCTTGCCATGTATTGCCAAGTATCGCCCTGCTTCTGATAAGTTACCGTCAATATTTTTGAGCAAAATAGACGTTTGGGTGATTTGTGCGGTGAGCGATTGGGCAGATTGTAGGGCTTGCTTTTCACATTGGATAAAGTAACGGCGGATTTCACGACCTTTGGTATTTTTCTCAACCATTGCAAGCTCTTTTGCCATATCTAGGGTGATGTGGTATTGAACGCTTTTTCTACCAGTTTTGGGTTTTACTAAATTTTCAGTAAAACTAACGTAGTCTTGGTTTTTGACAAAGCCATATTCAGAAATACGACTTTTAATCCAATCGTTAAAGCGAGTTTGCACACCCAAAAATTTATGCAAATCACGAGCATTGCACAACATTTCAGCAGATTGGTTAATTTCGCCATTAAAGACGGTTACAAATTGCCCTTGATTTTCAAGGGGCTTTTGTGGTACATTAGTCATTAGACATCTCCATAACGGTTGTGTTTAAAGCAGACATTTCATCTTGGCGGACGGTGTCTGCTTTTTCGTTTAGTAAGTTTTCTTGCATTAAGGCAAGTTTGAGATAGTGAACAAACTGACCACGAATAGAACGATGTTCAATCTTGGCTTGGCGTTTTACAATCGCTGTAAGTTCATCATCAAAAGAACAGGTGTACATAATAGCTCCTATTTTTGCCCTTAACTTAGTAAGTTTTACTAAGTTTTAGTATTTTAAAACTTATTAAAACTATTGTCAAGGGGTTTTTATGTCCAAAAATTTTGCCCAAGCACTCAAGCACCATCGCTCAAACAAGCAACTTAGCCAAAGCGAGCTTGCTGGTCGTGTTGGTCTGTCCCAAAAACAAATATCCGACTATGAGCTTGGCAACTCAAAGCCACGCCAAGCCACACTTATCAAGATTTTGCAAGTGTTGGGGTTAAATGAACACGAATTTTTCAACACCCCCCACATAATGTTGTCTTCTTGGGGTGACAGAGATGATGATTTGGTTGAATATATTGGTAATGACGGTAAAAAAATAATTTTGCCACACCACCATCAACGCAACCCCAAAAATACGATTGTTTACACATATTATGGCGATTCAATGTTTCCTACGTTAAGAGATGGGGATTTGTTGCTTGTTAATACTCTGTCTCCCTTATTCTATGGGGATTTGTATTTGGTAGAAATACATGGCATTGAATCTGTTTGTCGCATATATCCTGCCGATGATGGCAAATTGTTGTTTAAAAAAGACAATCCACTCTACCACGATTTCACAATGAACACATCAGAAGTAAAAATCTTGGGCAGGGTGGATTTTCGACAAGGGTTTTTATAACACTAAACGGTCATAAGACCGTTTTTTTATAACGATTTCACGCATTTTTTCCGTCTTTGGGATTTTTGCTTACTAAAAAACCCACTCATTGAGTGGGTTTTTTAGATACTATAATAATTAGTTGTCATAGCCACATTGTGAACAAGAACCTTTTCTTCCGCCACCAATATCTGCTGTCATTGCCTTACCAAACAATGCAAGCGGTAAGGTAATAAACCCGATACCGACAAACAATAGGCAAATGTGCATAACCCAGTTGATTTTTCTGGTTTCTTTGTAGTGCAATGTTTTTTTGTTGCAATTCTCACACCATGCAAGTGTTTGTTCTATCTGTTTAGCCATGTCTGTTGCCCTTTTGTGAATGAATGTTAATATTATAAACAATTCACAATAGAATGCAACCCCCTAAACCGTAAAAAACTTAAGCACCACCCTAAAATAATCATCAAGATTGGGGCTGTTAAACTCTTTTAGCGGTGTTGCCTCAATCGGTGTTTGGCTATGGTCAAACATCACACTCACTTTTTTGGTCTGTCCGTCCGCTTCATATTCCATGATAAACGTGGTTTCAATCAGATTTGCCCATTCGTGTAGCTCATTGACCACTTGACGAGTAATCACGCCCATGTCATCTTGTGATTGCAGGGTTAAAGGCTTTCCTGCCTTTCTGGTGCCTTGTTGCACGTCCAACGCCCCTGTGAGCGTGTAGTCTGTCTTTGATACCACCGCTGACCAGTTTAGGTCATCAATGGGGTATAAATCGTAAGGCAATTCAATGGTTTGCCCTGTTTTTTCGTTGATAAGTCTCATGTTACCACCATTTGATTGCGTTGATAAATCCGCCCAATACAAAAATGGTTAGACACACCACGAGCCAATTTATCAAAAATCTCACTTTTGGCGAATTTTCGTATTTTTCTAACATACCAGCCACCATTGCAATAATTTCAGACATTTGTTATAATAACCTCATTCGATTTGCTAAGATTGAAAATAAAACCCCAAACCGCCACAGTTTGGGGTTTTTGCTTGTTTAGTCTAGGTACACGATACGACCAAGTCCGCCAAGTTTAGCATCCTCTTGTTTTTTGGTGTCAGCAAGGCACGAACCATTGATTTGTAGCTCGCCCAGCTCCTCATTAATAAAACCCATGTTACCATTGGCTGATGGCTTAAATCGCCACAATTCCACCGCCATTTTTTTGTTGTCAATGCTATTGACACCTTCAAATAAAAAGTAGTATTCAGCATTGGCGGGCAAACTGAAAATCACGCTAGACTTCATCGCCCCTTCGGTGAAAGTGGCTTTGACAGGTTGGGCAATGTCATCTAATGACAAGACGGTCAAGACACCAAATTTCTCATCAAGCGTATAATGCTTGCCTTTTTCTAATGGCTTACTGTTATCGTCTTTTAGACTGACTTCAGACAGATTAAAGCCATCCAGTTTAACCTTATCGCCCACTTTGAGTGTGGCAAGTGGTGTGTCGCTGACCGTTCTGCCTTCTAGCTCAGTAACTTCGGCTTGGAATGCCAACGCCACATCGTTCTTGGTTTGCTCATTCATGGTCATCTCAACCGTCACCCCTTTACCCTTTTCAATTTCCAGCACATCTTGGCGTTTGCCCGTCTTGCTTTCTTTGATTTTGGTGGTCTCGGTGCTAATACCGATATTTAGGGCGGTTAGGTTGCCAAGCTCAGTAAGTGCTGTTGCTTTGCCATCAATCAAGCGGGCAAGATTCGCCTTGCCTTGCAAGGATAAAAATTCATAAGCCATATAAGCTCCTATAAATGAAAAACCGCCCAAAAGGCGGTTTAATGATTAAAAAAATTTAAACAAACATCTGTATCTCAAACAAAAACGGAAAATAGCCAAACCCACTACTACTGCCGACATTCACAGGGCAATCCACCCGCTTAAAATGCTTAAACTTAGCAAGTTTAGGGTCAAAACCCTGCATGCACTTTAAAATCTGCAAAATAAACGGGTTGGCAAGCTCACGCAGGCTGTTGGTGTTGCCACCTTGTGCCATAGGGTCGGTGAGTTTTAGCACGATGAGCCATTGTTGGTATTGCACATTCAACGCCCCCTTTGCTGAGATTTCGCCCATTCTATCGCCGTAGTAGATGACCGAAACGGACGGTGTGGTGTTGCTGTTATCCAGCATATCATCGATGTCAAAGGGTGTATCAACTGCCAACAACCCCTCCACATTGTCTGTGAGGTGTGCAACCAAAACAGGCTCAACTTCAAAATAATTAATCATGCGACAAATGCCCCCGAAATAAATGCTGTTTTTTCCTCTTGCTCATCGCCCCCAAAATCTAATTTGACCTTGCCAGAGGCAACATCTTTAAGCCATGCCAAAATGTCATCATAATCTTGGCGGACGGTGGCGGTTGGTTTGTCTTTGTATAGATAGTACCGTGCCACCACCGCACACGCTCGCTCCACAGAGGCAGGAATGGACGGCAGGGGCAAACGGTAATTACTGGCGATATAGCCGTTTACAAATTGCACCGCATCATCAATGGCTTTATTCACCGCTTGTGGGTCTTTGATGTTTTTCTCTAACCGCTCAATCTCATACTCACCAAAGCGGTCATTTAAATCACTTCTTGTAATCATTTTTTCACCCGATAAGTTACGGACTGGCGAAGTTGCCCTGTATCAACCAGCGGTCTTGATGAGCCTTTTTGCTTAATGGTTTTTTGGCGATAACGGTGTAAAGGTTGCTGTAACCATAAAGTCTTGCACATCTTTTACCGCTTCTTGCCCGACATAATGCCAAGTTTGCGTGGCGGTCTTTCGCCCACGCACAATCGGCAAAAATGACCCACCTGCCAATTTTAGGTACTTGCCACGGTTCTTTTTTAGGGCAGGATAAACAAACATACGCTTTGGCGTGTGCCTTGTGCCGTGTTCGTGTATGCCTGCTAGATTGCCCATCGTAATAGGTCGCTTACCTGCATGTCGTTCATTGCCAAAATAGCCTACACGTACCCGAGCGGTGTAACCCCTGGCGGTAGTCATAATACGGCTAAGTAGCTTGGTGTCGCTTATCACAACAGATGTTGTAATCATGGGGATTCTGCCGTTTTGGGCTTAGGTTCGGCTTTTGGCTTAGGGGCGGTTTCGTCCACCTTGACCAGCTCGCCATTGGCTAACATGGCTTTACCAAAGCCACTATTTAGCAAAAACGCCTCATCACCATCAGACAAATCAACAGTCATACCTTTGATAAGGGCAATCCCTTCAATAGACACACGGTGATGTTCACCATCATATTGATATTTTGGCATAATCATCTCTCTTTTTAAGTTGTAAAAAAACCCAAAACCATGACGATTTTGGGTTTGGGTTATGGACTTGGGGTTATTTATTTTTTGACATCATAATAACGCATACTGTCAATGCGTTTTAGCCACACGCCTTGATACAGGTAACTGCCCGGGGTGTACAAGTCTAGGTCTTTGGCTTGCGTTGGCTGGAATTGTAGCTCCTGCGGAATACGCATTTCAAGACAACTTGGGTCTTTGCGATACGCCACGATACGGTCGGCTTTGGTATCGCCCACGCCATTGCCCCGTTTGTTTGAAACGATGTTCATGGTACGACCTTCAAGCACCGCCTCATTATTTTTCTTGACAAAATCAAGCACCGTCATAGGGTTATGCTCACTAAGCACACGGCTAGACAGCACACGAGAGACAGACGTTGGCAAAATAATGGTATCAATGTCAATACCCGTTTCGTCCGCCGTGTCCAATGCGTCATAAATCACGGTGTTAAAAAAGTCTAGGATTTGGGTGTGGTTGGCGGTAGCAAAATCAATGGTTTTAGCAGTTTTTGCTACGCCTGTTTGGTTATAAAAGCCTTTTAGTCCTGTTTCGGGTTCGCCAAGCCACGCAATATCACTCATGTGTTTTTCAAAGCCCAGTCGGGCGGCTGCGATTTTGTCAGCTTCAAGGCTAACCCCCATCGCCAACGCCGTTGCCACTTCCATGACGCTAAACTGATAGCCAATCGCCCCTGCCTTGATGTTTAAACTCACTTCGTCATAAATAACCTCAGCAAGCGGAATATCACCACCCGTGCCAGCAAATGCCTTGCCACGCCCTACGCCTTGCTTTCTTTGTAGTACATGAGAAGTGCCGACCACGCCACCAAAATTATTTTTAACAGGGATAAATTTGGCGTAACTCATTGCCTCCGTCATTTGTGGGGTCATGGCGTTGTAGCTTTCCACCTGCACAAATAGCTTTGCCAATGCGTCCAAATTGAACGCATCGCCCACTTTGGCTTGCATGACCCCTGCAATGGGGGCAAGGCGTAGTTTCATCTGTTGGATTTTATCCATTTTACACTCCCAAAATCTCAATGATTGTTAAATTTTTACTGCCAACGCTCGGCTGACCAAATCGCAAGCCTTTGAGCGGTGTGTCGGCTGTACTCAATTTGCCTTGTGCGTCTGCACCGACAACGGCGGTCAAATCAGTAACGGCGGTTTTGACCTCTGCCCAAATCTTACCCTTGACCATCACAGGGACAATATCGCCTTTTTGGTAAACTTCATCATTGCCGTTTTTACCTGTCTTGCCGATGTTGTGTAGCACCACCACCCCCACAAAGCCAGCGTTGGCATTTTGCACGGTGGTACAGCCTTTTTTATCAGCGGTGAGATAAATGGGTGAGCCGTCCTTGACAGGATAAGTTGGCTCAACCATCAAGGGCAAGCTCAGTACTTCTTCGGGGGCGGATTTGACCCGTTGCCCTGCTAATGCGATAGCGTCATCACCTTTTAAAGCTGGATTAAACACAATTACTCTCCTTTCCACATGGTTGATTTGTCAAATGTTTTTTCATCGGGCTTTTTATCGCCCACATTCATATCGGCAAGCAAGGTATCAGTTGCCACCGTTTGACGGTCAGCTGTTGCCACCAGTGCTTTAAAGGCGGTGTCAATGTCCGCTTGGCTTGCCGTCTTGACATCGCCCACAATGGCTTTGACCAATGCTTCATCTGCTTTTGCACTCACGATTTCACGTTTGATTTGTTCCACCGTTTTGCCGTCCGCCACGATTTGTGGATTTAAGGCTTTGGCATCGTCAAGGGTCTTGGCACGGTCAGCCACCAACTTTTCCACCTGCTCAGGTGTGATTTGATTGGCTTTTAGCGTGGCGTTTTCGTCAAGCAAGGCTTGCTTATCCGCCACCAGTTTATCAATCGTGGCTTGCATGGCTTTGTGTTCGCTCAAATTAAAGGCGGTATCACCAATGTTAATCTCGCCTTGTTGTAGGGCGGTCAATTCTGCCGTTTGATTGTTAATGGCTTGGGCAAGCGTGTTATCGCCCACGTCAAATTCAAGATTACCGATTTTTACTTTCATAAAATCCTCACGGTTAAAGTTTAGGTTAAAATTACTGTCGCCAATGTAGCAGTCCGACCCACAACGCCCCTCACGCACCACAGCGATGTGGTCGGCTTCCATGGCTTGCCACTTGCCGTGGTAGTTCTCGCCTGTGTCGGTTGTGCCGTTTGTCATGTCAAGGCTTGCCGAGTAGCCAAGCGATATTTGGCGGACGTTGTCATACTCAATCGCATCAATCGCCCAGTTGTCTTTGATAATCAAATCCGCCACCAAATACCCATTTTCTTCACGCACATTTTTGGCGGTGCCAATGACGTGTTGTCTATAATTGTTGGCGTTGATTTGATTGCCGTCTGGGTGGTGCATGGTAACGTCCGCCCCCATAAAGCCGTCAATGACCTGCTCACTAAACAGTACGTCAGCAGGGGTGTAGATATTGACAATGTCGGTAGGCGTAAAGCCGTCCAATTCGCCAATCTCGCCTGCGTAATACTGCTTAACCATAGGTTTTGCCAAAGTTACGCCTTGGCAAATCATAAACCCTTGTGGGGTTTTGATGCGTTTTGTGGGTTTTAGGTCAATAATTTGAAAAAGTTTCATCACCCATTTTCCAATAAAAAAACCCAAGTAAAAACTTGGGTTTGCCAATAAAAAAGCCCTGTATGACAGGGCTAAATCAATCATCTAAGCGAATGTCGGAAATTTTACCAGTGCCTATACGCAAAGTTGCCACAGTACCAGCCACCTTATTTAAATGCGGGTCATCTGGAAAGTAAACGCTAACCTCCTCTTCAAAGTATTGGTTGGATTTACTATCGCCAATATAAGAATGGTTAGGCTCGATAATTGATGTTAATTCAATCACGCCATTGCTATCTTGTTGCATAGAAACAACCTTACGAACTAAATTATTTTGTAGTAGTATTTCTTGCTCATCATAATAATTTAATTCAGTAATGTCAATTCCTTTTACACCACTTTTGACAAGAGTTTTGTGAATAACTGGAATATTACCATGCTTTACTGCTCCGATTGCAAACTGTTTTGCCAAATCAAGCTTGAGAGTGTTTGAATTGTAAGATTGTTCCACAAACTCAGGCGTACCCCCTTTATTGAGTGTTTTCTCAATTAAAGAAACCTGTTCCTGTGGCAATCCAACGCCACGAAATAGAACAATCGGTTCTTTTATCACAGCCCTTTCATCAGAAAACAGTTGTTTTATTAAACTTTCTGCTTTATCAGTTGCATTTTTCATCTCAAGGCGTTTATCATCTGCCAAAAAGGGGTTTTTGCGATATCTATCCACCAAATAACTACTGTCAATTGACCAGTGATGAATTGCCCACGCTGGCGGAATTTCTTTACCTTCGGCAATCAGGCGTTTCATCAGTCTTTCTGACTTTCTCAAACCCATAATACCACCCGTCCAACCTTTTGCACCATCTACTCCATGTGGCAAATCCAATCTCGTTAAATCGCCCATGTTATCAGTGATTAAACTTGATGAGTTTGCCAAAACAGATTTAATGGCGGATTGTTGTTGTTTTAGGATTTTATCAATTTGGGAATTTAAATCCGCACCGCCCTTAACAGCTTCCTGCTCCGCCATCACCTCCTCAGGCGATTTTCCGCCCAATAAATGCTCGGTATAAGGCTCTGCCACACAGCGACAACGTATCGCTTGCCCTGCGTGTCCGTCATCTGGTGGATTGTCCCATGCGATGAGTTTACCGTCCCTTAGGCGGTGGCTATGGCGTACACGCTCATCACGGCTTGTCCGCCAAGTGTAATGCGTAATGCCTAGCCGTTGTTGGCGGATTTGCGACAATCGGCTATTGATTTTGGCTAATTGGTCGGAAGCTATCAGCTCAGCACGGTTTCTGGTGATATTGTGGATTTTTTGTAATTCGTCTGCCAATGTCTTATTTAGCTCGCCATTTTGTAAGCCTGTCAGCACCGCCAGCTCTACCCTGTCTAGGTATTGCTTAGGGATTGACTTAATCAGGGCAACGTTTGCCCCAATCGCTTCATTGACTGCTTGCTCAATGTCTTCATCGTTCATTATCCCTGTCAAATCAATGCCTGTTTGCTTAAATAGCATATCAGACAACTGCCTATCGCTTGCCTTTTTTTGCTCGCCCACAATCTTTTTGGCGATTTGTTCGGCAAGGCTTGCCACCTTGTCTTTGATTTGCCTAGAAAAGTTGGCAAAAGCACTTGTAAAGCGGTCAAATAAGCCGTCCGCCACCGCCACGCCATCGCCAATGTGCGGTGTCATGATGACATTAAGCTCATCAAGGGTCGCCTTGTGCATTTCATCAATCAACCCATTTAGGGCGGTCAAATACAGCACTTCGGTTTTTTTTGACACAAAAATCGGACGGCTTTTGCCTTTACGACCTTTTTTATGGCGTGTCGCCTGTGTTAAAATCAGTTGCAATTGAGTCAGCATTTAACCGCTCCAAAAGTTTGATATGAGTGTCATCAATCACGGTGTAGGTCTTTTCTTCAACAAGCTGTTTGGCGATTTGGGACTCTGTGATAATCCCCAATTCAAGGTAAATCTTGTGGCGTTCGGCGTGGTTTTTTTCCACTTCTGACAAGGTTTTTTCGTCAATCTGCCAAAGCGGATTAAAGTGTAAATCAGCCGTCAGCCCCAAATACCCACACACAATATCCAATAAATCATCAAACAACGGCTTTAAATACAAACTCTGATAGCTTGCCACCATGTCATAATAATTTGCTGTGTCGTGTTCGCCCGTGGCGTTCATGCCAGCAGGGGACTGCCCAAACAAAATCGTATAAGGTATGTCGCACGCCCCTGCGGTCTGTATGGCAAATTCACGCATCAGCTCAGGCAATCCACCAAAACTGTATGCCTTGCTGTCATACTCTTCTTCTTTGTCAAGGACAAGCATACCGTTGTTTGACTTCATCATATTGACCAGAGAAAAACGCTTAAAGACGTTGTCGCTGTTCATCTCAATCTGTGTTGCCAAATCAGGCGTTCTTATCACATCAATCTTGCTTTCGTGGACAAGGCTTGACGCATTGTTATTCACCTTTGCAAAACGCAACAGCTCATCATAGACTTTTTGTAGCACCGACACCCCGTCTTGCCACTCAATGACGAGTACTCGGCTATGGTGTACCAAGCCTAGCGTATTTTGTAGATTGTGGATTTGATAAAATCTAGGTTTATCAAAAAACCCGCCTGCCTGTGAAGCAGGTAGATAGTCCGATGTTGGCGATAACTGCTTGACCGACAACGCTTTGATATAACTTAGCCCTTTGGCGGTGTTTAGTGGCTTGGTCAAATCATCGTTATCATGGCTAGCAAGTAAGATATACGCCTTACCATAAAGCCTTGCCCATGAGACTGCCTGTGCCAAATGCGTATCGGCTTTTAGCCGTTTTAGCTCGGCATTGAGTCGTGTCAATGATGACCCTGCTACCCCTGTAAAATAATAGCCCTTACGGAACATATCTTGGGTGGGGCGGTTGATAATCTTGCCCGCCACCCAGTCGGATTGATAGATATTATCAAGCTCATACACCGATTTTGGCACAAAAAAAGCAAACCTATCATGGCTTGCTTTGTCTTGGTTTGTACCCAGTTTTGATACCAAATTGACAAGGGTACTATCGGCAATTTGTAATAATTGTTTTAGCATTATTGCACCACATCAAAAACAGATTTACCACGCCCACGGATAAGCGGTTCTAACGCATAACGCAAGGCATCGGCATAATGGTTGTCCTTGTCATCGGGGATAGCAGTAATCTCGCCAAAGCGGTCTTTTTTAAAGCTATATGCCACAAGTTCAGCACGGCAACTGTCCGCTTGTGGGTGTATCACGATTTGGCGAAACCCTTGTAAGTAAGCGATACCGTCTTCAATAGACCCTTTCCACTTATGACAAGGCTTGATAAGTGGCACGCCTTCGCCCTTGACCTTGCTTATCGTCTCGGGGCGTGCGTTATCGGCACGACTGGTAAATGTCGCAATATTAGGGGCGGATTTTAATAGCCATTCGGCGGTGTCGTTAAGCTCAAGCCCCACTTTACTATTGGCGTGATAAATATACAGCACGTTGTCTTTGACATAGCACTCGACCACGGCGGTTGGGTCATTACTAAACCCCCAATCCACGCCAATCAACGGCTCGCCAAAAGTTTTATCAAGGCTAAACTCATAACTGACAATCTTTTTAGCTAAGATACTGGCATCGGATATTTGCAAAAACTCACCGTCCCAAATCCAGCGATACCGCCCCATGTCCCCCAATAAATCACGCCTGCGGACATTATCCAGCGACTTAGGAAACCACGGATTGTCCTGCCAACCGATTTTTATCACAAGTTTGCTGTCATGGGGCGATTTGACAAAAATTTGATAAGTAGGGTCATCTGCAAAACGTGGGTTAAACACCACATAAATGCGTGTGTTGCCATAACGGGGCGTGGGCAATAAAATATCCCAACTGCCCTGCGAGACGTTCTCAGCTTCGTCCACCAACACCACACGCAGACGATCAATAGATTTAATGGCGGTTACGTTGTGTTTTAACCCTGCAAAGATAAACCTTGCCCCTGTTTTTTTGTTGGTAATCTCATGCTTAAAAATCTCAAAATCCCCAAGCAAGCCCAGTCGCTCAATGGCACTGACCAGCATAGAAAAAATACTGTCATTGATAGATTTTTGCACTTCACGGCAACACAGTATCACACCGTCATCAATGTAGCTTTCTAATATGCCAAGGTTGGCAAGGGCTTGCGATTTTGCCCCACCACGTCCGCCATACATGACAATGGTATCATAAATAGCCTGTGATAGGTTGTCAAAGGCGGGCAATAGCTTAGTCGGTGTCTGTATCTGCATTTGGGGCAACCCCGACAATGTTAAAAATTGGCTTACTCATTGAGCCGTCCGATGAGATGTTATCCACGACTTTTTTGTCCGACCACGCCCCCACTTGAATGTGTCTGCCAAGCAATTCTAGGTTTTTGACTTTGTCGGGGAATTTGATTTTTTTAACAAAT
This sequence comes from Moraxella equi, assembly GCF_002027555.1. Taxonomy (GTDB): domain Bacteria; phylum Pseudomonadota; class Gammaproteobacteria; order Pseudomonadales; family Moraxellaceae; genus Moraxella; species Moraxella equi. Next base: position 34,418 of record NZ_MXAP01000097.1, on the reverse strand, counting down.
CCGCCTGTGGCGTTTTCTACAATCTCAAATGATGATAGATTTAACCGCCATTCTTTTGACCATTCGGAAATCGGCTTAAAATTGCCTGTTTCGTCCAAGATGTCGGCGATGTCCAATTGGTCAATCTGCACCAAACGATTTAAGACATAATCAGCGTTGATTTGAGTGCGGTTTTGGCGTTCGTTCATTGCTTGTTGGATGGCAGTCTGAACTGAAGTTTTCTGAAGTAGCTGATACCCCATTTGTTCTGCGGTTTTCTCGCTATACCCTGCACGAATACAGGCTTGCGTGGCGTTTAGGTCAATCAAATATTCATCAACAAATCGCTGTTGTTTTGGCGTAAGTTTCGCCATTGCTTACGCTCCTTTTAAAAATATATTTATTTAAAATTGCCAACTCTTTGGCAGATTGTTCGCTAATTAAGCGATGACATTCACGCATAAAATTTGACATACAATCAACCCATTAAAGGCGTTGGGCGTAACGGCTCGCTACACAATAACAGTCATTCGGACTTACCATCTTGCCCAACAAAAAAGCCACAACCGTTTAGATTGCAGCTTTTTTCAAGTATGCCATAATTATACCCCCTGCTGTCGCAAAAATCAAGGGTTTTTTTAACTATTTTTTTGGCTACGACGGCAAGCACAGATACCCTACACAGTCAAACCGTGTAGGGTGTTTTTTTAAGATTGTGGTTAGGCAGCCAATTCTAACAATTCTTTGCCAAAAAACGCAGGCAACCGCTCGGCTTTGGCTTGGCTGTAGTCGGTGGCTTTTTCTACCATTTCTAATAGGAAAAATTCCATCGGCTCATCATCGCCATATTTTAGCACATTACGGATAATCAGCCGTTCGGTGGCTTGCATTGCTCGGCTGTACTGCTCACTCATTCTAAAAATGCGTTCAAGCTCGCTAGCAATAATGGGCAAATGTTCACGGCTAAATTTCTGTGGGCTTTTGACCCCTGTTACCGCTCTTAACCTTGCCCAAATGGCAAATCCTGCGGATTTTTGCATTTTAAAGTTGTTTTCACACAGCCATACAAGGCGTTTTAGGTTTGTCCAGTCTTTGTCAGATAGCGTGTTGGATTGGGGCTTGCCAAGGCAGGGAATATGTTCGCCTTTGGTCATACGGTCAAAGGCACGGATAACCATCAAATGAAACTTGGCACTAATCCACATTGCATAAGCATAGACCAACTCACGGCAAACATAACTGCCTTGTTGTTTGCCTTTACCGACAACCGTATGATAGGCAATGGCGTTTTCGCTTTCTATTTCAGCAATGAGTTCTTGGGTTTGTTGGTTGCGTAGAAAGCGAAATGGCTTGTGTTTTTCTTCGCTACCACTGGCTTTATGCAAATCATTTAGAGAATACAAGCCATTAACTTGATTGATGATAAAGTCGGCTTGGGTAGGGATAGAGATAATTAAGTTCATTACGAACTCCTATGTTAACTTTCTGAAATTACCCTGTAAAGGGTGCTAGGGGGTTCAGAAGCCGAACATAGACGGCTGGGATTATTCGTGTATTGCTACCTTATTTCTCCGCCCCCCTAACATAATTTGCAATCCTAGAATTCTGGGAGTGAAACTTGAAAGGGCTTGTTTTGAATTTTAAGGACACCAAATTTGGTGTTCTTAAATTTTAGGCATAAAAAATCGCCTGTCTTTCGTGGGCGATTAACGCTATGTTGTTCGGTTCTGACACCTTGCATACATAATACAAAAAACCACTTGATAAGTCAAGCGGTTTTTTGGGTCAATCAAAATTTTTTATCAATTTTCCTTGTCCATTTGTGCTATGCGTTCCAAATATTTCTCGTATTGTTGTCTCACATAACCTGCAATGACTTCATACATCATTCTGTACTCGTCCATAGGTTCAGTTTCAACCATCATTTCTTCTGCCCGCTCTGGGTCGTGTTGGCTAAGTTTAACGACTTCATTGAGTTGGTTTAGATAAGTTAAATTATCCATAATATTATCGCCTTGTATATTCCAGAACGCCAATTCTGACATCGGATTGTGCCGATGTGGGTATATCATAGCCCATCATTCGCCCTTTGTCAAATAAAAAAATCCACCCAAAACGAGCGGATTTTTTAGATATATATATTGACAAATTATCTAAGTCAATATATAATATGTGCTATCTAGCAAGGGTTGCTAGGTAGGTGCTAGTGACTAGCACTAGCGGTAAACATAAGGAGTTGGACGATGACCACACTAGTCAAAATCATCGCCCTAATAATCCTGCTCTTAATCGCTACACCAGCGTATTAAACAGGTAACCCGAAAGTAGCGGCAACTACTGGGGGTTTGGTTAGGGGGCTAACCCTTAACCACTCCTTATCTTTATTATGCCATTTAATTTGAAAAAATCAAGGGGTATTTTATGACAATTAAGACATCAAAAGCTCAATTAAACGCCATCAAAAAAAATACCAACAAAGCCCTAGAAGATGTGCGAGTGCTACTAGGTCAATACGACACCGAAGCCTATGAAGCCCTACAAAAAATCAAAGCCCACCACAACGGCAACCGTGCAGGGGCGATAAAGCAAGCCATCATCGAGTATGCCAAACGCTTAGAACAAGGGGCTTGATTGGTACACTCTCCACACCCTGCCAAGGTCATTTAATCTTATTTATCCAAGCACTAATCGCATTGGAGGCAAAGACGGCAAGGGTGGTATTTTTTAGGTTGTCTGGCTGTTTTTTATCAATGAATATTTTTATACACAATGCGCTTTGCCTGCTCAAGCATTCTTGCCACCGCCGAATGATGCACAAACCGCTTCCTACTGTCGGTATCATCCATACCCACTTGATGCGGATATTCTAAGGGGGTTAAATACCGCCTTGATATTTGCCGATAGCTCCAGCCAAGTACATAATGGGCAAACAACACATTGTACAGCACCACATACTCACGGCGAAGCTTGCACACTGCTTTATCCACCGCTAGTGCTTCTTCGTCTGTGATGTTGGGCTCATTGTAGCTGCCATAGCTTACTGCGCCATTGGCACGCATAAAGGCAAGCAGGGGCGTGTTGTGCTTATCATAGCCGCTATGCCTTGACCATATGCCCCATTCACGGATTAAGTTTTTCATCGTCCACCCCATCAAACCACATCAAAAACATTAAACAACAAACAGCATGGGCAAGGTGCGGTAGTCCACTCTCGCCATCTACCATCTCGCCTGCCCACCACGCATTCAAATGCCTATGACAGGCGTTAAAATACCGCTCACGGGCGTTTGGCACGGTTTTCCAGTTATCCATCCCATACTTGTTCGCCCCAAATTCTAAGACCGCCACCACCTGCCACAAAGGGGTGGACGGTAGTAGGCTAAATCTTGGCTTTTGGCTGTCGTGTTTTTGTCCGCTCATCTCTCAACTCCAATTTTCTTAAATTCGCTAATAAACTCGTCCCACGCCATAACTGCCGCCTTGTCATTGATGACCACCGTTACCGTATCTGATTTTCGGTCATAATCAATCACTTTGGCAATATCGCCTTTGTCGTTTGTGTAGTAAGTCATTTTTTAATTACCCTTTTGCATTCATAAATTTTATTGCCAACAAAGAAACCACCCAACTTTTCGCATTCGTTGGCAATATAAAAATGGGCATATTGATAGCCAACAAAGAAACCAATAACCAAAAACAATAAACGAATCATCTCACCCACTCCAATTCCTGCGGTGTCGTAACCTTAAAGCCATTCGCCACCGCCCATAATTCAATCTTTGTCAAATACTCGGCAAATTGTTTGGTATTTGCCTTTGTTGTGCTGATATTTTTAATCACACTCATTGCGACATTTTCATAAAGCGTGTCATTGATTACACCCTTACACCGCTTAATGCTTTGTGCCATCTCGGCAAATTCGCCATCATCTCGTGCGTAAATACGAGCCAAAAATAAGCGTTTAAAAAACATATGCCACCATTCATCATCTTGCCCATTTTGGCTTTCTAGTTCGTGCAACCAGCTCCAATAAATGCGATTCTGTGCGTTACTTCGTGCCTTGTCGTCATCAATGCCAATCGTTACCACGACATTATGCGGTGTGTTTAGGTTGTCCGCTACGGCTTGATGAATCGCTTGAAAGCAGTTCTCGGCAACATCGGCATTGATAAGGCGGTAGGATTGATTTTTCATAAGAAAATTTGATATAGAATATGAAGTGAAGCAAGCATTAAGATAATAAGCACATTTGAAAAACCCAAAGTTACTTTTTCTGCTATTGTAAATTTTTTATAGACACTAAAATCCGCATAGCTAGGATTACATAAAATACATTTAATCATTAACCCAAAGTTTAAGATTAATAACATTTCAATATAATTCAAAATCGGCAAAGCAAATAACCCGCTCATATCTTGATAAACCAAATAAATCAAGTAGGCTTTAATTAAATAACAAACAATCCAAAAAATAATCATCATAACAAACACCTTTAAAATAAATTAAAATAAATTCTCAGTTGGGTTATCCTGCTCATTTAACACAGAATTAACAAACTCAAGTTTTCTCAAAAACCACGCCTTAGCCCGTTCACGGTTTCATCCTTGATAAGTGTCCAACTCTTGATGGCATTTTCGGCACAATGGAATAGTGTACTCATCATCGGACTTAGTCCCCATTCCCTTGCCAAATTCTGCCCAATTAGCGTGGCAAGGGTCGCTTGGTGGTGGGGCGTGGCATTGGACACAGGGCAGGGATTTTAGGCGGTCAAGTCGGTTCATTTTTTTTCATCCTTGTTGGCATAAGGCTCTAATAGTTGGCGTAATTTCATCCATTCATCCGCACTGGTTTCTACAATCTCGCCATTTTCAAAGCCTGTATTGCCATAATGCTCTACCAATTCATTTAAAGCCTTTTCCATATCAAACCCCATCGCATAGCCCACACCGACTGCCGAAATAATTTGATTGCAAAGATATAGCAACACTTCTGCATTTTCGCCCTTGGTAAAGTTTTGTGTATATTTCAACATAAAGGGAGTTAAATCTTTATATCTCTTGGCGTTGATAAGAACACCATTGCGACAACTATGACCCCTGGTGTCAATGCCAATAATAACCGTAAGCAGTTTGTAAAATTCTTGCAAATGGCAACCAATTTGAAAACAACCATCTGTCTCTGTAACAGTTGGCTTTGACTTTTTATGCAATTCTAAAATTTTCTCAATCATTTTTTTAATCTCACGTCTAAAATCATCTTGTTTTTTGGGTTTTTTGCTCATTTTGTAGCCTCCAAATACGCCTTAATCTCATCAATTGCCCCAGTTGCCCCATACGCCACCACCGCTTTGTAACCCTGTGCATTTAGGCGGTCAATCATCGCTTGTTGCAAATCCGATACTTTGCCTGCCTGTCGTGTTTTGCCGTCTTTTGTCCGACCTTTGGGACGTTTAAGCTCAATAAATAGCCCGTGATAGCCCCCGTGCGGGATAAATAAAAACAAATCAGGAAACCCTGCCTTTGTTCCCATTCGTCTAAAATTCGCCCCTTCTCGCCCACTTCTTGCCCCACCGTTGGGGCTGTGGTGCAGGTAGTCAGCAAGTTTGCCATCTGCCCATTTTTGCCATCTTGCCCATGTGATGATGGCTTTTTGTTCACTGTCTTCGCTCATGCCAACACATCCATTTTGTTTAATCCAAACAGGCTGTGCACAAACTCATCACTGGCTAATTGCTTGGACGGCTCGCTTGGGGCGTGGGTGATGGCAATGGGGGCGATGTACCGCTCGCATTTGACCTTGTTTACCACCAGTTCATGCACAATCATCTCGTAATGGTCTTTGAAGGCACTGTGGGCGGTTATCTCAATTTTTGCGTTGTATTTCATTTCATTAAACAAAAAGGCGGTTTTGTCATAGGCTTGTTTTTCCGCTACGCTGATTTGGTGATTGTGGTTTTTAAGCCAAGACAAGATGTTTGCTAATGCCCCGTTTTTGCTGATGTAGCTGTCGGCGATGACGTCGGTGTTATCAAAGCCATCAATGCCCTTGCACCATTTGGCAAACAAAGCAGGGTCAGGGCAATAGCCCATTTGACGCACTTTGTCTAAGCCAATATTTAATTCTGCTTGGTTAAGTCCTTGTGTGCAAAAACGAAAACCAGCCACAACCTCAGCCGTTGCCAATCCACCAAAGGTTTTTTCAAAACTTCTTGGGACAATCGCTTTAACCAGGGCGGTTAGGTGTTCGGCGTTGCTGATGGGGGTTAGATTATTCATGATTGACTCCAATAGTGGCTGGTTGATGAAAATTTTGCTCAAATGGGAAATCGCCAAATTCATTGACTGGGGCATTTTGTGCTAACTGCCGTAATTCATCCATTCTGTTTGTTGGTTGCTGATTAAAATGAGTTTGTTTCGGTTGCTGACGATTAAAATACCAATCAGCTTTAAAACTTTGCCAACCTGCATCAATACAAAATTCCAACGCAGAATTTAAATTGATATTTGCCAAAGCAGATTGCTTAACAATCATTTTAACTGCTGTGATGGTTAATTTTGTTTTTCTAGTGGCAATAAAATCATTCACCACTTGATAATCCAAATTATCAAATAACCAATCGCCCAAATTTGGAATATTTTCAAAATCATCATTTGAGAAATTAAAATCAGATAATTTTAAATTCATCAAATCATCAGCAGTTAATTTATCATTTAATGATTTTGATTTTTTAACCGATGAAGTCGTTTTTGGTTTTTTGGCATTTTGATGATTTTCATCAGTTTGCGTCTCGTGCGTGTGCGTGTCATACTCATTGTATTTCTCTTTAGTGTTTTTAATATAATGTATTTCTGTATGTTCATTTTTTGAACCAGCTTCTTGTTCATTTTTTGAACCAGTTGGTTCATTTTTTGAACTAGTGCATTTTTTGACTGGTTCATTTTTTGAACCACAAAAATCATCATTTAAGCGGTATTCGCTCATTGATTTTTCATTGCCTTTTTGAACAGAAATTAACCCAATTTCTAGTAATTCATCGATTGCTTTGCTGACTGTTGCACGATGATTTATTCCAGTATATTTTTGGATTTGCGAATAACTGATGCGGTCAGCTTCTTTGTGCCAACCGCGGGTTTTGCGGACGATGAGCAAATATATTTTGCACGCATTACCGCTAAGCTTGCAAAGCATCTCATCAACGAATGCGTTTGGTAGCTGAAAACTGTTTGCGATGAATTTGCTCATTTTGCACCACCTAGCAGAGTTTCAAAATAAAAAGGTTTTTCAACAATAGGTAGTTCAATACCAATATCAAGCAATTTTTTAGCGACATTTGGTAGGATAATACCGTAAAGAACAGAATTAGAAACTGCTAATGAAAATCTAAAATAATCCATATCACTTTTACCTTTAATTGAATTACAACGCTTACAAGATGAAATTAGATTTTCAACACTATTGTCTAGCACCTTATATTTTGGAATAAAGTGGTCTATACGCATATCCGAAACAGACTCTAAATCTATACCACAATAAGCACATTTTTTATGATGAGACTTCCACAATTCATGTCTGAAATGACCAGTAAAGCTAACAGAGCCTTTCTCTATTTTTTTGATGATTTCATTTTGACTCATCTGCGAAATAATACTGTTGTCTCTTGCTTGATTTGGGTGCATTGCTTTGAAGCTCATTTTTTCTCTCCCATGATTTTAAAACCTGCTTGTAAGGTCTTGCCAAAAGTCCAATTTGTATTTTGGCGTAAGATATCAATCACTTCACGCAAACTCATATTGGCAGGATTTAAGGCGATGTAATCATCAATGCTAATCACGCCTTGTTTTTTTAACAGCTTTTTGACCGCTCGGACGGTCTGCTCTTTGGTCTTTTTTCTTTTGGGCTTTTTGATTTTTGTGATTTCGGATATGCCATGCTCGGCTATCCATTCATCGATGATCGATTGGGGCGTGCCTTTGGGGCGGTAGTAGTCAGAGTATTGCTTAATCATGCGACAACCCCTTCATTAGCAAGTTTCTCAATCACCCATGCTTCGCCCTTGTGCGTAAATAGGGCTTGGTCATACCCTGCTTCGCTTTGTTTCATCTCGCCGAGACCTCTGGCGATAAACCATAAATTAAAGGTGCGTGCGTTGCGTTTGACGGATTTGTTATACACGCCAAAGTCATCAAGTAGCTTGTTTAGTTTGACCGCCGACAGTCCGACCTTTGCCCCAACCTGTGAAGCATTGACTAGGTTCTTACGGTCAGCCACAAGGTCATAATGAGCAACTTTGGGGGCATCTAGTTTGGCTTGTTGTTCTAGGGCGATTTTGGCTTTTTCGGCTTGTTCTCGCTTTTCAAATTCAGCAGCCCATGCACGAGCTGCTTCAGCAGGATTTGAAAAATCGGGCAAAACAAGGCTTGTTGCTTTTTCCAACTCTTGCCAACGACGATTAATACGAATACGCACATCAGCACGATAGCCTGTAATTAGGTCAATGCACTGCTCTTTGGTCAATAAGTATTCACGATATTGCTGATTGCCTGTGTTGGGCGTGGTGTAATACCCTTGCCCAACTTTGGGCAACCCCATTTTTTCGTAGGTTTCATTTAAAGTATCAATATCACGCAATACATGGCGATGTTCTTTTTCGCACAATGTGGCAATCTCACGACTTGACATCTTTTGAAAATTGCCTTGAATTTGGGGTAAATTTGTCATATAATAGACTCCGTTGTTTGTTAGAATGACACCGTCCGTTGTAACTTCCAAAAAAGTTAATCCGAACGATGGACACCGCCCCTAGTGACTGCTAGGGGTTTTTGTTTGGGTGGCTTTTAGCTCGCCATTGGTTTTTACTTCAAAACTCGCCTGCGTGCGAAATGGAATACCTTGCTTTTTCCATTTCCATAGGGCAACTCTTGAGATTTGAATTTTTTCACAAAGTTGCGATTGTGTTTTGCAACCATAAAAATCCATTAAATCTTGTACAGTCATTATACTAACCTTAGTTGATAAAAATTAGTTACATAAGTTAGCACATTTTTAGAAAAAAGTAAACCTAAGTTTATAAAAAATATGCTAACATAAATTAACATATCCCAACTTTAAAGGGTTTTTGAGATGATGATACATGACCGTATTCAACAAAAATTAGATGAGAAAAACTTGAAACAGGCTGATATTGCCCGAGCCACAGGAAAATCCACGGCAGCGGTTGCAAAATGGCTAAGCGGTCAAAATGTGCCAAAAACAGATTCTTTGGTAAAAATCGCTCAATTATTTGGGGTAACCCCAAACTGGCTCGCCACAGGACAAGGCGAGATGACCGCCAAGCCCACCATTGATGAACTTCGCCAAAGAATCAAAGCCATAGAAAACCGTCAAAGCGAAGTTGAGCCAAGCGACTTTTTGTCCGTGAATAATCCTGTGCCTATCATCAGTTGGGTGGCGGCGGGGTCATGGAGTGCGTCCGATGTGGTGGAATGGCTAGATGAAGATACCGAGTATCTGCCCAGACCTGCCAATCTATCAGCAGACGGCTTTTGCCTGCGAGTGCGTGGCGTGTCCATGATGCCCGAATTTAAGCCTGATGAAGTGATATTTGTTGAGCCGAACTTTGATGTGTGGGATTTGAAAAATGGCGATTTGGTCGTGGTACGTGAAAATGGCAACCATGAAGCAACCTTTAAACAGCTTATCATGGGCGAGACATCGGCAGATATGTACCTAAAACCCCTAAACCCTGACTGGCACGAGCAACGCATGACCCCAAAAAGCGAGTGGGAGCTTGTGGGTAAAGTGGTGGGAAAATGGGTGAAGTATTAACCCTAAATTTTGATGGAGACAAAAGATGATATTAGACATTCCCCCACACATTGAACAGATGATTATTGCCACCGCCCAAGCACAGGGCATAACAGCTGAAGAGCTTGCCTTAGCCACCCTACAAAGTCGTTTTGACCCTAATGAGCAAGCCTATTATGACTGGTTTTATGAACATCATTTTGATGTTGAAAAATTGGACAAATCAATCAAAAGTGGTTCTACTCCTATACCCGATTGGGCATTGAAAGATTTGTCAAGTTTTGATAAATGGTTGGCGAGCGTATGATTGTAGAATTTTCTGACAATTTCAAGGCTTGTATGCCGACATTTGACGATGAGACAAGGCAAATCATTTTAGCCTTTGTGTCTTATGTTCGTCAGTATGGCTTGCGTGGGCTAATAGGGCGTAACAAGCCGTCCATCCCCAAAAGTCTACGCACCAAACAGCAAAGAGCGGATTTTGCTTATGCCCAAAAACATTGCCTTTGGCATTATCATATTGGCATACCCGAGTATGTGGGCGATGATGGCGATATGACGAGCGAATATGTCCTGCACTACCAAAGATTTGATGACAGGATTGTCTTGGTTGGACTATCCACCCACCCGCCTTTTGTGTTGCCAAATGTGTAAATGGGGTGAGACTTGGAGAAACAATGGACCTAACGCAATATGAAGCAGATGAGCTAATTGCCATCGCAAAGTATGTGATGAAACAGGCGGTTTTTGAACGCACCAAAAAAGTAAGTGTGGATTTGCTTGCCCAAAACGGCAAAGAGGAATTAATATTGGACATTACCCCCAGCACCATCAAAATCAACAAAGCCACCTATCAAATGCGTGCCAAAAAGTGCATTCCGCTTGTACGGTTGGACCTAGATGGGCCACCCCACAAAAACCCAGACGACACCGTCATTACTTGCCCCCACATACATATTTACAGGGAAGGTTACGGCACAAAATGGGCGTATGCCCTGCCAAAGGAGTTTGATGGTTGCAAAAATATCATTGATTTTTTAGATAAATTCTGTCAATATTGCAACATTCAAGGCAATCCTTTTGCGGACATTCAATTAAGCATTTACGATGAAACTCATCACTGAACTTCACAGCCATTTTGACAACTATTTGGCATGGCTAAAAGACCAAACCGCATTTTCGGAGCTGGACAATGGGGTGGTAGAGATTACCGCACCCTATTTGGATCGCCACAACGATTATTTACAGTTTTATGTGTTACGCAATGAACAAGGCTTGTTTTTTACTGATGATGGCTATATCCTAAACGACCTTGCTATGAGTGGCGTGGAGTTCAACACCCCAAAACGCAAAAAACTGCTAACCGAAGTAGCAAACGGTTTTGGCGTACAAATTAAAGACGGTCAGCTTACCACCCTTGCCAATAGGACCAATTTTGCCGTCCGCAAAAACAGCTTTATCCAAGCGATGCTTGCCATCAACGATATGTTTTCGCTTGCCAATGCTAGCGTTGCCAGTTTCTTTTTTGAAGATGTGGAAGCGTGGCTAACACAGCACAATATACGCTATTTGTCCAATGTCAATTTATCAGGTAAATCAGGGTTTACCTTTAATTTTGATTTTGCCATTCCAAAATCCAGCCAATCGCCAGAACGCCTACTTCACACCATCAACAATCCTGTTAAAAATAACATTGAACACATTCTTTTTGGTTGGTCCGACACCAAAGAAGCACGGGGTGCAGATACAACATTATATGTCGCTCTCAATGATATAAACCACAAGATTTCTGATAGCACCATGCAGTCTTTACGTAACTACAACATCAACCCCATACTTTGGTCAAAAAAAGACAAAGCAATTAGCCAGCTTATCAACTAATCCCCACCACACCAAGCCCCCTAAGACTTAGGGGGCTTTTTTATTGCCCTATTCACATTCCTTGCTATGAGCCAAAAGGCTTGCCTTGACCGCCTTGGCAACCGAACCATATCGCTCGGTAAGTTTGTCAAGGGCATCTAATGCCTCTTGGTCTTTTGGCATAAACTGTACTGTGGTAGAACGCAGGGCTTTGGCGTTATAGTTGGCTTTGGCGCGTTTGGTGTATTCGGTGTTTTGGTAGTTTGACATCGTATTTTCCTTATGGTAAGATAATCTAAGTTTTAGGAGAGTGGCGGTGGTTTCCCAATCCGCCCACCTTATTAAGTCCTTTTGGGTCTTAACTTAGGTGCTTGGTTTAGTAGGCAGGTGAGCTATACAAGACCAAGAATAGGACAATTACGATGAGTGCAATTTTACGCATTGTCTTTACTCCTAAGGTTGCCACCACTTACAAGGTCGGTGGCGGTAACCTATAAGGGTGGTATGCCAGTACCGCCCTTATGTTTTATATTATATCCTGTCTTGTATATAATGTCAAGCATTTTTAAAAAATTTCCGCCTGTTGGGCGGTTTTTTATGCCCATCTTTTACCGCCTATCTTTTAAATAATACCTTTTGTCTTAGAGTTAGCATTTTTACTAACTTTAATTGCTAATTTTTATTGACTTAAATGCTAACATAAGTTAATATACACCCATCAAGACGAGATGACCGCTTGAATAACTATTTAACACCCCAGAAGCCCTACCGTGAGGGAGCCACACGGAGTTTAGACGAACTTAGATGAACCAAATCTAAAATCGGACAAACAAAGCCCACACCACCGTGGCAGATAACGGAGTGATAAGCTAATCAGCCATTGGCAACTTGTAAGCATTACTTAACAGTTGCCAATCACGGATTAACTTTTAGGAGCATATATGCTAAACATTGACAAAATCAGCCCAAGCCATGCGGTTATCGTGCTAGATATATTAGATGAGTGCATTTGGGCGGAGCTTGCCCTAGAGCATGAATGCGAGCGGATGTGTGATGATGATTACACCCGTGAGTTTTTTTGGGACCAGTACTATCCTGTCATTACCGACATACAGGGCATAGACGATGACGGGGAGTACTACCCCATGCCAGTTGAGATGGCGGAGATTATCAGAGGGTGCCTTGATTGTGATGAGTTTTACGATGGTTATCAAGCATGTTTTGATGACAATTTTAAATGGGGCAAGAAAACAGAGCGGTATTATTACAGTCCGTAAAATGTTAAAAAATGTTTGACAAGGTGGGAGGAATGGGGTATGATGTGCTTACTACTTAACTTCTAGCGGAAAATTCACACCGTCATCGTGATTTTTTTGTACCTAAAATTTACCAAAAAGTGATATACAAATCTGTATATCACTCACAGGCAAAACAAAATTCGTCTTATGACGGGTTGATAAGGCAAAATACAATAGCCCTTGTGGTGAATATGCCTAGCCGTCTAGAAGCGGTAGTTGAGACCCGTTACCCTATTGGGTAACATTCACTAACTAAACTTCTAGGAGTTCATAATGAACTTAATCATCAATACCCATTCTATCAGCCAAGACAAAAACGGCTTTTTCTCTCTCAATGATTTACACAAGGCAAGCGGTAATGAAAATCGTCATACCCCTGCTTTATTCTTGCGTAATCAACAAACACAAGACCTTATCAGCGAAATTGAACTTGAAAATAAGGTCGCTTACCACACCATCAAAGGCAATCGTGCAGACGGTGCAAAACAAGGCACATTTGTCTGCCGTGAGTTGGTCTATGCCTATGCAATGTGGATTAGCCCTAAGTTTTCGTTAATAGTCATTCGTGCCTTTGACGCACTTAATACAGGGGCGATACCGTGTCTACCCAAATCCACCGCCCGCGACCGCACCCCACTTCGCCAAGCCGTAACCGCCCTATGTGGCAAACTTGGCATCATACACTCAGAAGCCTATGCACTGGTGCATCAGTACATGGGTGTTCATCATATTGATGAGATTGCCATGAGTGATTTGCCACGAGCGGTAGAGTATGTGCATCGTCTGATGATGGGACAGCCTGCTCATGGTGAGCAAAACGCCTTTTGGCGAATGGTTGGGGTGCTAGAATATGACCGCATAAGCCGTGAGCTTACCGAGCTACAAGAAAGCCTAGATGAGACCTGTCGCAAGCTTAATCGCATTGTCAAAACCAAAGGCTTGCTATACGACAGCCTAGGCGAACAACGCCATATCAGCCATGACCCTAACCTTGTGGCAAATGCCCAAGCATTCATTGACCGCCAAATGGCAATGAAAAAGAAAATCGGTCTAATCTCTTAATACCAACCCAAAACGCTTGCTTGTGCCTATTTTGGCATGAGTGGGCTTTTTGTACCCAAAATTTACGCACAAGGAGCAAGCCATGAGACTTATCGCAGAACTCGCCCCCAAGGGGCAAGAATGTAATGCCGTCCACGTCGAAGTCGAAGTAACCGAGTATGACGAATACACGGTTATTCACACCGCTAAGCTGTGTTTTAATCGCTTTGGCGAGATAACACTTGACCTTGATTTGGCAGAAAATCAAGATTTGGTTAAAAAAGCGTTTAGCAAAAAATGTTATTTGCCACTGCTAGAACATGAAGTGGCAGGATATGAGCAAATTTTGGCAGAGCAGGAGTACGCATGAAAATATCTGATTTGATAGGTGGGGCGATAGCATATATCGCCCTTGTGGTTATCGTATATCAGTGTATCTTTGGATGGGCAGAGCATACGGCAGAGGATAACAGCCGTGTTGCCCAAGCCCAAGCCGAAACCTATATCAGCCATGCCGATAAGGTCATGATTGAGATGATGGAGCGTAAAGATGAACGATAGAGACTATCAAGACCACTTAGACAGCTTGCCCGATGACATCCAAGCACAAATGGAGAGCGACTACTACGAGTATGAACGCTATCTGTATGAGACAGGGCAAGCATTTGATGAATTGCCGTTTTAGCCAATGATTGCCAATTGTGTGAGTTGGCAATCGTGGGTTAAACCAAATTTGAACAGGAGTAAATCATGGAAAACTTAGAAGTTTTCAAGGCGATTAACGCCATTCAAGCCGAGCTTGCCAAAACAGGCATTGCCAAAGACAAACAAGCAGGGTCAGGCAATTATGGGTATAAGTTTCGTGGTATTGATGATGTGTACAATGCCCTAAGCCCTTTACTTGCCAAACATCATTTGATTGTCATGCCGCGTTATGCTGAGCGTGTTGTTACCGAAAAGCAAGGCAAAAATGGCATTTTATTCTATGTGTCTATTCGTGGCGAGTTTGATTTTATTTCTGCGGTGGACGGTTCCAAATACACCGCCACCACCTTTGGCGAAGCAATGGATAGTGGCGATAAAGCAACCAATAAAGCAATGAGCATTGCCTACAAATATGCTTGCTTTCAAGTGTTCGCCATTCCCACCGAAGGGGATAATGACCCTGATGCCACCATTCATCAAGGAGTGCAAAATACCATGCCAACCCTTGATGACAACCGCTTTAATGAGGCTTGTAATGCCGTCATCAATGGACAATTTGACAAGGTGCGACTATTAACCGAGTACGCCTTAACGCCACAGCAACGCCAAATCGCACAGGGGCTATAAAATGCAACAGCGTACAGATGAATGGCACACCGCCCGAGTGGGCAAGATTACCGCCAGTCGTATCAAGGACTTAAACGCTAAGCCCCAAAAGGGCAAGGCACTAAATGCCACCTTGACCCGTCTGTTATCCGAGCGACTGACAGGGCAAGCGGTTAGCACATTTACCACGTCAGAGATGGCGTGGGGTATTGAGTGCGAGCCTTTGGCAAGACAAGCCTATGAACTTGCCACATTCCAAACCGTGGTAGAGACAGGGCTGATAGACCACCCCACCATTGCCATGAGTGGGGCAAGTCCAGACGGTCTTGTGGGCGATAACGGGCTTATTGAGATTAAATGCCCAAACAGCGACACCCACACCAACACCCTACTGACAGGGCAAGTGCCAAGCGAGTATTTGCCACAGATAGCATGGCAGTTGGCGTGTACAGAGCGTGATTGGTGCGATTTTGTTAGTTTTGACCCACGAATGCCTGCCAATTTGCAGTTAAAGATTATCCGTGTCAATCGCAGTGATGTGGATATTGAGACATTAGAGCGTGATGTTATGCGTGCTAATGAGATTTTGGAAAGTGAGCGAAAGAAATTATATATGGCACAGGAGTAACTATGCGTGATATCGCACCCACAGGCGTAAGAATGCCTGATAACCTAAAAGCCAAATTGCAACAATCCGCCAAAGACAACGGCAGAAGCCTTAATAGTGAGATTGTAGCACGGCTAACTGCCAGTTATGATAATGAAATTGGCGATAAGTTAGATGAGATTTTAAGGTTGCTCAATAGTGCGAAATCATCATAAAGCCAAATGGCGGAATTCCGCCATTTAAATACAGAAATGTGATTTTTATTGACAAGGGCTAAAAAATGGGCTATTCTATCCGCACATCGGCAAAATCCGATGTCAGTCTTGGCGGACTGAATAATACAAGGTTGCAAAAGCGACCGCCCTAAGCGGTTTTTTTATTGCAATCACAAGCCCAAAGGGTGCTACACACCCCCTTATGGTGGGGCTTGTGGGGACATCGCAAGATGTGCTGTTTACCTTGTATGACAGTCCGCCAACCCTGCAAGCCCTATCGCCCTAAATTGGCGTTTATTGTGGTAGGTTTTCCTAGACAAAGCAAATAATAGGTGCTATTATGGTTGATATAAGCCGTATTGACTTACAGACCTTAGACAAAGAAAACCTAGAAAAGGTAAAACTTATGCTAGACATTAGTAAAATCCAACAGGACATCGCAACCAGCCAAGCCACGGTTGAAAAAATGCGTATTGAAAACGATAAATTTGTTGCTGAAACCAAAAAAATAGAAAAAGAAGCTCGCTTTTACCCCTATGTTACACTTGGATCGGCAATGGTTGGGGGGTTGATTGTGTTTGTCTTGACACGGTTTTTTGGTTAATCCGTTATTTCTTAAAAAGTCCGTCCATACTTAAAAATGGGCGGATTTTTTTATTGACACAAGGCAAAAGATACGCTATGATATGGGGTAAGGTGTCGTAACCTACTCTCAAATCGTTCCCCACAAGCGTTATCTGTGGCATTTTTATATCTATACCTTTTAAGTTATGGGTAAGATGGTGCATATCGTGAGAATGCACACACGAATTTGAGCGTGTTACGAACATCTTGCCCACCCCATTGTCGTAAATGGGAAAATCCAACTCAAATAGGTACTTAGATATGTCAAATCTTATCAACTTCACTTTTGAACAATCCCCAATCCGTATCATTGACCAACAAGGCGAATTTTGGTTCGTTGCCAATGATGTTTGCAATGTTTTGGAAATCGCAAACGCTCGTGACGCACTTTCTCGCTTAGATGATGATGAAAAAGCTGATGTAGCTTTAACCGACACCAGCTCAAACGGCGTTAAACAAAGCCGAAAATTAAACATCATTAACGAAAGCGGATTATATGCCCTTATCCTGCGTTCTCGTAAGGCAATGCAAAAAGGTACGGTTCAACACAAATTCCGTAAATGGGTAACATCAGAAGTCTTGCCAAGTATCAGAAAAACAGGGCAATACCGCCACACCATATCAGCACAGCAACAAGCCCAAACCCAACAGGCAATCAAAACCAAATGCCAACACAACAAGGTGCATTATCAGACCCTATACCACGCCCTATATCAAGCGTTTAGCATTCCACGATATAGCGAGTTGTTGGCGTGTGATTTTGAGCGGGCATTGGCATTTATTTGGGGTTTTGAGTTTACCCCGAGCCTAAACACCGCCTTTATTGCCAATATCCTAGCCGATAACGCCCACCAAATCAAACAAGCCCAAGATGAGTTTTGGGGTGTCATGGGCGATTTTAGAAATATCCTAGAACATTTGGACAAGCTACAACGCCGTTTGGAAAAATCCGAGCGTTGCATTCAGGCTTTACAAAAGCAATTCTAATCCTTTTATCATTCCCACGCTTGCCCTTTGGGGTAAGTGTTGGGGTCTTTTATGCCTTTTTTAGGAGTAAATCATGTCAAGTGTGAATAAAGTCATCATCGTGGGTCGCTTAGGGGCAGACCCCGAAGTCCGCCAATTCCAAAATGGCGGTCAAGTCACCAACCTGTCCATCGCCACAAGCGACCGATGGACGGACAAGCAGACAGGCGAGCAAAAAGAGCAGACCGAATGGCATAGGGTCAGTCTGTATAATCGCCTGGCAGAAATCGCAGGGCAGTATCTGTCTAAGGGCAGTTTGGTGTATATCGAAGGCAGTTTGCACACTAGAAAATACACCGACCAACAAGGCATAGAGCGTTACAGCACCGAAATAAAAGCCCAATCAATGCAAATGTTGCCTAGCGGTCAAGGTCAGCCACAACAGCAGTCGCAACAACACGCCCCCACAGCCCCACAGGGCTATCCGCAGGGGCAAGGCGGACAATGGGGCAATCAAAACGGCTTTACAGGTGGTATTCCCAATGAGTTCCAACCGCCCCACTATCAAACAGGACAACCCCCTGCTTTTCCACCCCAAAATGGTGGGCAAAACATGGGAAAGTGGTAACGCCACCCTCTGGTGGGGTGGCTGATAATGATATGCCGTTTTAATTTTTTTTAACCGCCCAGAGAGTAAAAAATGAACCTAAATACCGCCAAAGCGTTGATTGATGAAATCGGACTAAACGAAGCAAAAAACATTGCTGAAAATGAGCCGTCAAATGCGTTTATTTTTTTTGATTTTGGAAAATATCGCAACGGCATTCCCTGCCCGAAAAAATATTCGGTCAATGCCATCAAGACAGCTTTGCAGATTGTTGAACAACACAACAATCCAATAAGCGATTTTGATGTTTTATTGGCTGAGATAAGAGAGTGTCGAATTAGAACACAAAATAGCGATGTTGTTTCCATGCTTGATTATCTTGAACACTTTGCAATCGGTTTAAAGGAGTAAGAAATAAAATGGCTAAATTAAATAATCCATACTCGGCAGGTGTCTTTTTATCGTTTTTCGTTAATGATTTTGGAAAAAGAAATTTTAAAATCCCAAACGGCAACAAAATGCGACACAATCCACGAAATAATAAGCGAACAAAATCAAAAAGGGGTAAGAAATGAATATTGAAATAGCCCAAAAACTAATTGAAAATCTTGGTGGAACTGAAAAAGCCAAAGAGATTATCAAGAATTGCCCAAAAGATTGTACTGTATATCGTGAAGCGATTGGCAATATTGTCATTAAAGAAATTCCCATCGGGGTAATTGCAACAGCTTTGGCAGTTTTGGGGGTGGATTATGAACAAGCCTAAATATTTCTCAATCACTTATGACATGTCCAAACTATCCGATGATGAACAAAAAGCCGTGATTGCCGAAGCAAGCTCGCTTTTTCGCAGTCACAAGGCGGTGTGTGCAGGGTGGGAAAACGATGGTGTTACTAATAACGGGTGGATTAGTGTTGATGACCGATTACCCCCGTTGGAAACGGTAGTATTGGTGTATCAGAGACCTCTGCGGTATGTATTAACTGCGGAATATCTTGGCGATAGCTGGGAGTTTAGTGAGCTTATGCCTAGCGACACCCGAGTAACCCACTGGCAACCCCTACCACAACCGCCAAAGGAGTGAATAAATGAAACCCCTTATCCCTAAAATCTCCACCCAAGACTATCTATTTTTACAATTTGGTAAACTCGTAGTGGAATTGCGTGAAGTCTGCGAAATTTATTATCCGCACCTTAAACAAAGCCAAATTAACCGCCTAGCCAGCGAGCAAGGTTTTGCTTTTCCTTGCTTTCGCCTTGCCGACAGTCAAAAATCGCCTTATTTTGTTCATTTGTCCGACTTGGCGACCGCCCTTGACAAAGCAAAGAATGCGGTCAAGAGCGATCATTCAAAACTTCACGCATAACTTCATCAAACTGGGGCGTGTTTGCCCTTTTATGCACTGACACATACCTCTGTAAACTCCCCCAACTTTTGTGCAGGCTGACTGACTGGATTTGGGGGATTGTCATTCCTTGTTCTGCCAATCTTGTACAGGCTTCGTGCCGTAAATCGTGAAAGTGTAAATCGTCTATCGCTAAGAGATGACAGGCTTCTGTAAACAGCTTGCTTATCATCTTATGGCTTTCTGCCACCAAATAAGTCTCGTCCGCCGTGTGCTGTTTTAATAAGTCAATGATTTGTCGTGTCTCTGGCAATACCGTAAATTTTTGATGATTGCCAGCACTTCCCTTGGGGTTTTTGACATCTCGCACCACAAATACGCCACCCAAATCGTCTGACAATTCTAGACGGGTAATTTCAGCTTGTCGTCTGCCTGACAATAGGGCAAACCACATAATCAGGTGCATTGCCATACCATCATTTTGCCAAACTTGATAAAAATGCTTGGTTAATTTGATTAACTCATCGTTTGTTGGTAGGCGGTCTCGCTTTTTGCTTGGTGCGACATTGCGGGTCTTTTTAAGCTGTTTTAATGCCCGTCTTAACGCATTCATATCAATGTCCACACCCCACATAATTTCTGCGTGGTCTAGCACGCCAAAAAGGTAAGTAAATTCCGCCCCAAGCGTGGCGGGGCTGATAGGGTCAAGGGCAAGCTCTGGCACGCCATTTTTGCGTAAATTGGCGTGGTCGGTGATATCAAGGGGGTTAATGACGGTCAAAGGCAATTTGGCAATGGCGAATTTTTGTAAAAGTCGCAAGGCGTGCATTTTTGAGCGTCCAAAGCCCGCCCCCAATTCACTAATATAGCGGTCAATCGCATCGCCAACCGTCAAATCATCACTGATACCTTTTGCCCCAAACAAGAGTTTTGGATTGTCTTTTAATTCTTGTTCTCGCTTGGCTATCCACGCCTGAGCGAGTTTTTTTGTGCCAAAATTGGCACTTTCACGATAAGGCGGAAAACCTTGCTTATTGATACGGATTTCGGCATAATAACGAGGCGTGCCGTCTTTTGATTTTTTGGTGCGAATACTGCCCATTTTTGATGACCTTTGGTGAGATTTTTTTCCGCAATATTTTACGCAAATTTTCCGCAAAAAACTACAAAAATAATCAAAAATACGCTAAAATAATCAAAAATAATTCATAATCTTAACCCACTCAAAGGCTTATATATCAATGCTTTCCCTGAAAACTGCTTTAAAATCAGATACTAAGAGAATATCGGTTGCCCCGATGATTGATTGGACGACAGCCGATTTTCGCTATTTTGCACGGCTGTTTAACCGCCATATACATCTGTACACCGAAATGATAAGCACGAGTGCCATTTTAAAGGGCGACACCGATTATATTTTGCGACATGATAACAGCGAACATCCTGTCGCGTTACAGCTTGGTGGGTCAGATCCTAACGATATGGCACAATGCGTACAGATTGCCGATAAGATGGGTTATGATGAATTTAACATCAACGTTGGTTGTCCGTCCGACCGTGTTCAGCACAATAAAATCGGGGCATGCCTTATGGCAGAACCAAAACTGGTGGTGGATATGGTGCGTGCGATGAAAGACAGTACGGACAAGCCCGTTACCGTCAAGCATCGCATTGGCATTGATACGTTTGACAGTTATGAGTTTATGCGTGATTTTGTGGGGACAGTGGCGGAGGCTGGCTGTACGCACTTTATCGCTCATGCTAGGATAGCGTGGCTCAACGGCTTATCTCCCAAAGAAAACCGAGAAATCCCGCCCCTACGCTACGATGATATTTACCGCCTAAAAACAGAGTTTCCCCATCTTTTTATAGAAATCAATGGCGGTGTGGACAATCTTCATGACATCAAAACCCACCTAACCCATGTGGACGGCGTGATGGTAGGACGGGCGTTTTATCATAATCCCATGCTTATGGGGGTGTGCAATGAGTTGTGGGGCGAGCCTATCCCAACGCACCGTGAAATCCTAGAAAATCTCTACCCTTATCTTGAAAAACGAGCCGAGCAAGGGGCGAATTTGGCAACCTTGACACGGCATTATCTGGGGCTGTTTCAAGGCTTGACAGGGGCAAGAAAATGGCGACAAGATTTGAGCGGTAAACGAAATCTCACCGTGGACGACATCAAGCAAGCAGGCGAGAGCGTACTTAGCCAAAATGGGCTGTGATGATACACATCGCCCAGCTGTTACCTAGCCGTTACTTAGCCATTACCTATTTGTCAATATCTTGCCTGCCTTATTTATGGTAATGGTCTCATCATTAAGATACATCTCTTCGGCCGCCCCATTTGACTGCGTGATGAAGTCGTATTTGACAGGGAAAATCTCCTTACCCGTGGTATCAAGCAGTCCATAGTACTGCTTATCGCCGATTTGCTTTGCCACTCTTATTGTTGTCGCCCCAAAACTTGACAAGTCATCGAACTCAATCTGGGTCAATGGCATGCCCTTTTTATCCACCAAGCCATACTTATGATAACCATCGATTAATGTGCTCACGCCAATCGCCCCATTATCCAAAATCCATAAACCGTCATGCACAGGAGCAATGATTTCTTGGTAATGCTCATCAAGCACGCCCCATTTTCCTTGTCTTAAAACAGGTATCATGCCATATTTTAACTCATCGATGTCATCATATATGAATTTGGTCAAAGGCTTATTTTGTTCATTGATTAACGCCCACTTATCATCTTTTTGAACCGCCCATAGCATTGGCGTAATAAATTCAATCTTTTGATAATCAAAACCCGTCATGGCTTTGTCATATTGATACAATGCCACTTTATCATCCTTTTTGACAATAAAAAATGGCATGTCAGGCGAATAAATATCATCAAAATCAAAAGGCAATAGCACATTCATGTTTTTATCAATCACGCCTGCATGATGTTTATTTTTTAAAATATAATAATCAGCCATAACCTTACCATGATAGGTTTTATCAATTTGATAATCAGGCTCAAATATCAGCCTGCCTTGATTGTCAATGATACCATATCTATCATCATCTATTAGCATGGCTTCATCTTGATTTAAACGCTTATTTTTTACTTCAAAATAATTAGCGTTTAATACAAATATGTCATCAAAGCGATGAAAAGGGACAATTTCTTTTAATTCGTGATTAACCAATGCCGTTGGATAGCCTTCTTCATTTGTCAAAGTTGCGATGTATATGGGGTGGTTGTTATCATCATAAAGGTCAGATGAGCGGTATAGTCTCATGTCCTTTTTTAAAATATCGCCATTAAAATTTGCAATAAAAATATCATCACCCAAGGTTAATATCAAATAATGCTCATCCACATATTCGATATTATCGTATTTTATGGGAATGACAATATTACCCATACGGTCAATCGCACCTTCTTTATCATTTTTAGTGACAACATTTAGCCCATGTTCAAAACCCTCAACATAATCATAATCCTGATAATCAATGGCAAGCTCTCCTTCTTTATTGACATAGCCAAACCTGCCATCCTTTTTAACCATATAAAGCCCCTCATTAAAACCCATCCCCATTGATGAGACATCTTTTGGCACATCAAATACCCTACTGCCTTTTTCATCGATAAAATAAACATCAAGACCTTTATCATCCGCTCTTTTTTGTACAACCCACGCCAAACCTTCGCTAAACCCCCAAGCGTTATCATAGATAAAATCAATGACCGTTTCGCCTTGTCGATTGATGTAGCCAAACTTGCCATTTGATTTGGCTAAGATAAGATTGTCATCTTTTTCAAAGATACCGATATGCTCATACTTAAAAGGCAGTTTTATGCGACCGTCTTTATCAATCAATCCTGTTTTACCATTCACGACCATGTTAATCCCTCTATCATATTCATCATATAATAAATCCACCTTGGCAAATAAAACATTACCCTGCTTATCTATAACGCTATAATATTCATAATCGTGATTGCGTTCAATGAGATTACCAACACAGCGAAAATCGGTTATGGGTTCATCCAAGGGCTTTTCATAAATGCAGTGGGCGTGGGCGGTCATCGCCATACATAAGCCGATGATGACACAGAGTGATTTTTTTATCATAATTCATCCTTTTTTGGTGTAATATTTATTTAAATGTTTGGCGTTATTGATAAATTATGCCTTAGATAGGCTTGTAGGGACAAATTGCAATTTACCCTGTGATAAAAGATTGGTTTGTGAATGAATAAATTACCCCCATATAACCCAATTTATTTTAAAATCAGCTCCAACACCACCTTTGACCCCACAAACCCAATGGCAAGCAGGATAAAGCCATAAATGGCAAAATTGGACGCTTTTTTGCCCCGCCAGCCAAAACGGTAATGCCCCACAATGAACACCCCGAACACGAGCCACGACAGCACACTAAACACGAGCTTATGCGCCACATGCTGAGCCATGATGTCATAGGTGGTCACAAGCCCAAGCCCAATGGCGACACTTAAAATCACAAAACCCATGAGTATCATGTCAAACAGCAGGCTCTCCATGCTCTGCAAAGACGGCAGTTTGGCAACCCAAAAGCGGTGTATCGTCTGGTGCTTTAATTCACGGATTTGTAGTCGCAAAATCACCGCTTGCACGCACGCCATCAGTAGCACGCAGTACGCCCCAAACGACAGTAAGATGTGCGTTTGTAGACCCATGTTCATGTCAGTAATCGGCTGATACGGGGCTTGCCCAAACTCACCAAAACTCATGCCAATAATGGCGGTCGGCACGGCAAGTACGCCTAGGCTCAAAATGGGGCGATACAGACTAAACAGCACAAAAAAGATAAGGCAGAACAACCCTGTTAAACTAAGGACGTTAAAAATGTTAAAATTAAGCCCATAGAGCGTGATGATTTGTGGGGCGAGTATCACGCCATGCAAGATGATGGCGATGGTTAGGGCGGATAACGTGGCGGTCTTAAAAATTGGCTTATTTTTAACCAAAGCGTGATACAGATGAAGCCCCACCCCTGCATAAATCATCACGCCAATCAGGTATAAAACGAACACAACCACCCCTTTATCATAAAATTGGTACAAAATATGCAATAATAATAGCATAATTTTTAAATTTAGCATAAAATAACCCAAATTTTTCTATTAATTTTTTGGAACTCATCATGTTTGACACCTTAACCGAACGACTCTCTGGCACACTTCACAAACTGGCAGGTCAAAGCACCCTGACCGAAGACAACATCAAAGACACCTTGCGTGAAGTGCGTATGGCACTCCTAGAAGCAGACGTGGCACTGCCTGTGGCTCGTGATTTTGTTGCCAAAGTCAAAGAACAAGCCCTCGGGCAAGAAGTGCTAAAAGAACTCGCCCCTGGTCAAGCCTTTGTCAAAATCGTCTATGACGAGCTGACCGAGATGATGGGTTCGGCAAACCAAGGCTTAGAGATGACGGGCAAACCGCCTGTGGTCTATCTCTTGGCAGGTTTGCAAGGGGCGGGTAAAACCACCACCGCAGGTAAACTTGCCAAGTTCCTACAAGACAAACAAAAGAAAAAAGTCATGCTCGTGTCGGCAGACGTGTATCGCCCTGCCGCGATTAATCAGCTTGAATTTGTCGCAGGGCAAGTGGGGGCGATGTTCGTGCCATCGAGCGTGAACGAGAATCCGATTGACATCGCTCATCGTGCCATAGAACAAGCCAAAATCCAGTTTGCTGACATTCTCATCATCGACACCGCAGGTCGCCTTGCCATTGATGAAGCGATGATGACCGAAATCAAAGAGCTAACCACTGCCGTCAATCCTACCGAAACCTTGTTCGTCGTGGACTCAATGACTGGTCAAGACGCCGCCAACACCGCCAAAGCCTTTAACGACGCTCTGCCCCTAACAGGCGTGATTTTGACCAAAACAGACGGTGACGCTCGTGGCGGTGCCGCTTTGTCCGTGCGTGTGATTACTGGCAAACCCATTAAATTCTTGGGTCGTGGCGAAAAACTAGAAGCCTTGGAGCTGTTCCACCCCGAGCGTATCGCCCAGCGTATTCTTGGTATGGGGGATGTGTTGTCATTGGTTGAAGAAGTTGAAAACAAAATCGACCGCGACAAAGCCGAACGCATGGCGAAAAAAATCCAAAAAGGTGGTGAGTTTGACTTAGAAGACTTATTGACCCAGTTCCAGCAGATGAAAAACATGGGGGGCATGGCAGGATTTTTGGACAAAATGCCAGGCATGAGCGGGGCAAATATCCAAGACGCACTCGCCCAAGCCAAACCCGAAGAGAAAGTCAAAGAAATGGAAGCACTCATTCACTCCATGACACCCTTTGAACGCCAAAATCCCGACAAAATTACCCCTAGCCGTAAACGTCGCATCGCCGCAGGTTCGGGCAAACAAATCCAAGACGTCAATGCCCTGCTAAAACAACACAAGCAGATGGCAAAAATGATGAAAATGATTAGTCGCCCCGATGGCATCGAGAAAATGATGAAAGCGGTGCAAGGGCTGACTCGTGGCATGTCTGGCGGTGGTGGCGGTCCTTTGTTTGGCGGTAACAAACAACAAGAATTTGCCAAAATGACCAGTGACATTCATGAGATGGGTGTAGACCCCAGCACCATCAATCTGGGCATGAGTGAAGAGCAAGTTCGCCAAAAAATGAACGAACTGCAAAATGCCAGTAATGCGATGGGCGGTAAGTTTAAAAAGCGTTTTTAGTCTTGCCTGAGGCGTGTTGAATATTGGTATTTGCATAATTAAGCGGTCGGATAGCCATTTTTCATGCAAAAATTGACAAAACAATAAGTTTTATCTTATTTTTATAAAATGTTATCAATGTTCAGCACGCCCCAATACACACACAAAAAACCGAAAAATGAACCAATCCAAATCTTAGACACAAGATCAAAGGTTAGGTTGGTAAAACCAGCTGTATCCACTAAGAACTAAGTTTTGTGTAATTATTCTTTAATTCACAACTTCACAGAACTTAGTCTTCTGCCTTGCTGACGTAATTGTCATCATTCAAACAGTCTTACTGCCTATCGATGTCGGTAAGTCAAGGCAGGCGAGCAGGTATGGGGGCGATGTCGGGGATTTTGGTGGGCGATACGATACTTATATTAGCAACCGTCTTTGGAGCGGGGACACTACTCAAACTCTATCCTGCGGTGTTTGATGTCATCAAGCTCATTGGTGGTTGCTATTTAGCATATTTGGGCATACGGCTTATTATCGGGGCGTATCACACCTTTAAAAATCGCCGTGCCATTGCCAATAAAAGTTTTAATCCGCCCAAAGTCCAATCGCACAATCACTTTTACCGCTCGTTATCATTAAGCCTGACCAACCCCAAGGAGATTTTATTTTTCTTATCGTTTTTTGTGCAATTTGTCCGTCCTGATTATGACAAGCCCTTTTTGACCTTTTTTATTTTGGCGGTGATTTTACAAATTGTCAGCTTTTTATATTTAATCTTGCTCATTTTTAGTGGCAAAAAACTCGCCGATACTTTTGGCTCTCGCCCGATAATAATGGCAATGGTAATGGCGGGGGTTGGCTGTTTGTTTATTGGCTTTGGGATGAATTTGTGGTTGGCGGAGTTATAAGACATATTTATGGCAATCTTTTCTATCTTTTTAACCATTTTTTTAATAGCATCGCCCCCATTTATTGTCATTAAAATTGCAAACCGTCGAAAAATACCTAAATGGGTAGCGTGGATATTATCAATGATATTGGTATGGCTTTTGATTATTTTTATGGCAGAATTTTTTCATTATCAAAAAACCATTTATTTGAATAGTTTTGATTTAGATGATGATGGTTTTTTTAGTGGTGATGAAATTACACCGGAACAACAACAAGCCATGCAGAGAGTTTCTAACGATACAGGTCGAGCACTAGCACCCATTACAGGAGCAATATTCTCATTTATTTACAACTGCGTGTTATTTGGTATTTATGCAATCTTTAAAAAATCTAGGTAATAAAAACCCCAAACCATGACAGCTTGGGGTTTTTATCACAAGCGATTAGTCACCCTGATAACCTTTCAACTTCAAACGAGCTTTGTGTAGCAGTGGCTCGGTATAGCCAGACGGCTCGGTCGCTCCCTTAAAGATAAGGTCGGCGGCGGCGTGAAAAGCGATGTTATTGTCAAAATCTGCTGACATGGGGCGATACGCAGGGTCAGACGCGTTTTGCTCGTCCACGATTTTTGCCATGCGTTTTAGGGTGTCCCAAACTTGGCTTTCGCTGACGATACCGTGAGCCAGCCAGTTGGCGATGTGCTGACTTGAAATCCGCAAAGTCGCACGGTCTTCCATTAAGCCGACATTGTTAATGTCAGGCACTTTGGAACAGCCCACGCCCAAATCTACCCAACGCACAACATAGCCCAAGATACCTTGACAGTTGTTGTCCAGCTCTTTTTGCTTTTCTTCGTCCGTCCAGTTGGTGTCGGTCGCCAAAGGAATGGTCAAAAGCTCATCAATGCTTGGCATTTGCTCTGATTTGATTTCAGTTTGACGGTTTGCCACATTGCATTGATGATAGTGGATGGCGTGAATCGTTGCCCCATTTGGGCTTGGTACCCACGCACAGCTTGCCCCCGCCTGTGGGTGCTCAATCTTGGTGCGGTACATCTCGGCAAGCTCGTCAGGCTTTGGCCACATACCCTTACCAATTTGGGCTTTGCCCAAAAGACCTGTCGCCAAGCCAATGCCGACATTGCGTTTTTCATAGGCATTAAACCAAGTTTGCCCCTTGATTTCGCCTTTACAGACAAACGCTCCTGCTTGCATTGCGGTGTGAATTTCATCGCCCGTTCTGTCCATAAAGCCTGTGTTAATAAAGATGGTACGGTCGCGAGCAACTGAAATACAGTTTTTAAGGTTAGCCGAAGTACGGCGTTCTTCGTCCATAATACCCATTTTGATGGATTTGGCGGGCAAGCCAATCGCTTGTTCGGCACGGGTAAATAACTCTACCGCAAACGCCACTTCTTCTGAGCCGTGCATTTTTGGCTTAACGATGTACATCGAGCCTGTGCGAGAGTTACGCAAGGTGTTCTCGCCACGAATGTCAATGGCGGTCAGCATTGGCGTGATGAGAGCATCCATAATGCCCTCAAAAATCTCTTCGCCATTCACCAAAATCGCAGGGTTGGTCATCAAATGCCCAACATTACGCA
Organism: Moraxella equi; assembly: GCF_002027555.1. Classification (GTDB taxonomy): domain Bacteria; phylum Pseudomonadota; class Gammaproteobacteria; order Pseudomonadales; family Moraxellaceae; genus Moraxella; species Moraxella equi. Next base: position 5,548 of record NZ_MXAP01000097.1, on the reverse strand, counting down.
AAAGTAGCACCGAACGCCCGTGCAGGGTTTGGCTGTTGCCATTTAGGTCGGTATAAGTACGGTCAGCATTTAGGGTACGAGTGATGGTTTTGCCGTTTTTCTCAACTTGCTCGGACAAATCGCCTTTCATCAGCCCAAGCCAGTTGCGATAGCCTTCCACTTTTTCTTCGGCATCAACCGCAGCAACCGAGTCTTCTAAGTCTTGAATGGTGGTAACGGCAGATTCTAGCACCACGTCCTTAACCCCTGCTTTGTCATCTTTACCGATTGGGCTATTTGGGTCAATTTGGATAATGACATGTAAGCCGTTGTTTTTTAAGATAATTTCGCTAGGTTTGTCAGGCGTGCCGTTGTAGCCAACTATTTTATTTTCGGTTAAAGTGGTCTCAGACTCGCCCACTTTGGCGGATAATTTGCCGTCTTTTATGGTATAAGACGTTACATCAGCGTGCGAGCCGTCTGTTAGGGGGAAAGTTTCGTCAAGGAAATTTTTGGCAAATGCCACCACTTTTGCCCCACGCACAGGGTTATAGCCTTTGCCTTTTTCTGCACCGTCCGCCTCGCTGATGACATCAAAGCCATACAAGGCATCATAGAGCGAACCCCAACGGGCGTTGCCAGCGTTTAGGGCGTAGCGGGCGTTTCGTACTGGTACGACAAGCTGTGCGCCTGCGATGGTGGCGATTTCATCGTCCACATTCTCTGTGCTAATGGTAAAATCAGCAACTTCTGGTTCAAGATAGCCAATCTCGTTTAAGAAATTTTTATACGCACCGAGTTCATAAGTGTTGTTTTTGTGCCAAGCGTCAATTTGGGCTTGAAACTCATCGCGTTTGGCAAGTAGGGCTTTGTTTTTTGGGGTCAAATCAAGCACAACCTGCTCAAAGTTTTTCCAATAAGTATCGCTGTCGAGCTTTGCCACAGGTAGGGCTTCATTTTCAATAAAATCAAATAAAATTTTGTCAATGGCGAGTGAGCCTTTGGTAATGCGTTGGGTAGCCATAATTTTGTCCTTAAAATAAATAATGTTAAAAACCGTTCGTGGTGAGCTTGTCGAACCATGAAAAGGTTTTCTTTCACCCTTCGACAGACTCAGGGCGAACGGAAAACCAAAACAGTTAAATTTTAAACAAAAAACGGTGCTCTACCTTAACAGCAAAACACCGTTTCTTTTATTTAGCAAGTCTTAACCGCCAAATTGGTTCATGGTGTTTTTGCTCGCATCACCTGCTTTAAGCGCATTTTCACCAGAGAAGATTTCTTTGTGATCATCACCGATGTCCGAACCTGCCATTGCTTGGTGTTTCACGCAAGCGATACCACCACGGATTTCTTTACGCTGAACGCCTGCCACATACGCAAGCATACCTTCATCTCCGAAGTAGCCTTTTGCCAACTCGTGCGTAGATAGAGCGGCGGTGTGGTAAGTCGGTAGCGTGATGAGGTGGTGGAACACACCTGCTTCACGGGCAGCGTCTGCTTGGAAGGTACGGATTTTTTCGTCCGCATCACGGGCAAGCTCGCTGTCGTCATATTGAGCGTCCATAAGTTTGGCACGGTCATAGTCTGATACGTCTTTACCCTCGGCAACCCAGCGGTCATAGGCTTGTTGGCGGAAGTTGATTGTCCAGTTAAATGACGGAGAGTTATTGTACACCAATTTGGCATCTGGCACTTGTTTTTTGATGTCATTAACAAAACTTGCAATGCCTGCCACGTCTGGGGTTGGGGTCTCAATCCAAATCATGTCCGCACCGTTTTGGAGCGAAGTTACGCAGTCTAGTACCACACGGTCATGCTGTGTGCCTTCACGGAACTGATACAAGCCAGACGCTAGGCGAGTTGGGCGGTGTAGCTTGCCGTTACGCTTGATAAGGATTTCGTCTTCTTTGGCGTCCGCGATGTCAATCTCAGTGGTTTCTAGGTAGCTGATGTATTTGCTCGCCAAATCACCAGGTTCACGGCTGACAGGGATTTTTTGGGTAAGGTCGGCACCTTCTGAGTCGGTACGGGCAACAATCACACCTTCGTCCACGCCAAGCTCTAAGAAGGCATAACGCACGGCATTGATTTTCGCCAAAAAGTCTTCGTGTGGCACGGTAACTTTACCTGCTTGGTGTCCGCACTGCTTGGCGTCTGATACTTGGTTTTCAATTTGAATGGCACACGCCCCTGCCTCAATCATTTGTTTGGTCAAAAGGTAGGTCGCTTCTTCGTTACCAAAACCTGCATCAATGTCAGCGATGATTGGCACAACGTAGGTTTCAAAATTGTCAATTTGAGCTTCGATTTCTTTAACTTTTGCAGTATCGCCCGCTTGCTCGGCTTTTTGTAAGGCACGGAATAGGTCGTTTAGCTCTTTGGCGTCTGCTTGGCGTAAGAAAGTGTAAATCTCTTCAATGAGCTTAGGCACGGCGGTTTTTTCGTGCATGGATTGGTCAGGCAGTGGACCAAACTCAGAGCGTAGGGCGGCAACCATCCAGCCTGATAGGTAGATGTAGCGTTTGTTGGTAGTGCCAAAGTATTTTTTGTTGGCAATCATCTTTTGTTGGGCGATAAAACCGTGCCAACAGCCGAGTGATTGGGTGTATTTGGAGTTATCCGCATCGTATTCTGCCATGTCACGACGCATGATAGAGGCGGTGTATTTGGCGATGTCAAGACCAGTTTTGAAGCGGTTTTGGACAATAATGCGAGCGGCATCTTCTGGGCGAATGGCGTCCCAAGTACCACCTAATTTGGCTTTAACAGAGCGAACGTGTTCTAGGGCGGATTGGTAAGTCATGAGAATTTTCCTTAAAGTTCATGGGTCTAGGACCGTGAATAACAAAACTGCCAACTTATGAAAAAGCAATGCAAAACCATCTGTATTGCTCGTTTGTTTTTCATGTGCTTAGCATACCCAAAAGTTTGGCATTTATCCAATAGCCTGCTTAAATTGTCATTATTTTTTTAAAAAATGATGTTGGATTTTTCATTATAAAAATTGATGATAATTAAGACAAGCAAAGTGATAACCCTTTGAAAAGTAAGGTGATTTTATCAAAATAAGGTGTATAAATTATCTTGATGATGATGTTTGATTTTTTATAAAATTTTTTTTGAAAAATCTGCCAAATTGTAACAAAACATCTCAAAAACCACCCCATCTCACCCCTACATTGGTCATTTTATGCTAAAATTTGCCAAATTTCACACCATTTTATCATGACCACACCACCCACCACCTTAGCCCCTTATCTGTATTCTCACGGCTCGCTCACCACCTTATTAGAACAGCGAGCAGGGCAAGCCTTGCGTGTCAATGTGGTACGTGAATCGTATCAAGTCATTGATTTTACCACCAAAAAACTCTTAGGACTGCCCGTCCACCGCCCTACCCTTGCGTGGATACGTGAAGTGGAGCTTTATGGCAATGATGATAAAGCATGGGTGCGTGCCAAAAGCATATTTCCCTTGACAAGCCTAGTCGGTAATGCCAAACGCCTACGCCATTTAAAACGCACACCGATTGGCTATGTCATGTTTAAGCACAACAAAAATTTGCCCCATACTCGCACTTACTTTTTTAATAATAAGCATTGGGGGCGAAATACGGTCTATGATTGGCAAGGGCGAGTGGTGTTGGTGCAGGAGATGTTTTTAACAGATTTTTTAAATTGATAATCGGCTAGGGCGTGCCTACCTTTGGTATTTGCAATGAAAAATGCCTATTTAAAAAAGCAGGGGAATCGCACGTTTTTCAAGGAAAAAACGTAGGCTGTGAGTCTTCTATCAAGCAAGTTTTTGACTTCGAGCCACAAGATTTAGCCATTTTTCATGCAAAAATCGATTAAAATTGTCAAATTTTCATCGTATTTTGTGAAATGTTATCAATGGTAGGCACGCCTTAATATCTTGGTATGATTTTGGTCTATTTATCATCTCTGATACCAAAATACCCCTGCCATTTTAGGTAAAATATGATACACTTAGCATGTTTATTTATACCATTTCATTTCTAATCTTTCCAATCTAAGGATTTTTTATGTTCAAAAACATCTCCCTACACGCCATTGACCCCGAGATTGCCATCGCCATTGATGCCGAGGGCGAGCGTCAAGAAGACCATATTGAGCTCATCGCCAGTGAAAACTACTGCTCGCCTGCCGTCATGGCAGCTCAAGGCTCAAACCTAACCAACAAATATGCCGAAGGCTACCCTAACAAACGCTATTATGGCGGTTGTGAGCATGTGGACGTGATTGAGCAGATTGCCATTGACCGTGCCAAAGAGCTGTTTGGGGCGGACTATGCCAACGTACAGCCACACTCAGGGTCTAACGCCAACGCTGCCGTGTATCTTGCCCTACTAGAAGCAGGCGACACCGTGCTTGGCATGAGCCTTGCCCACGGCGGACATTTGACACATGGGGCAAGCGTGTCGTTCTCGGGCAAAACGTATAATGCCGTGCATTATGGCATTACCGATGACGGCTTGATTGATTATGATGAAGTGGCTCGCCTAGCCCGTGAGCATAAGCCTAAGATGATTATCGCTGGCTTTTCGGCATATAGTCAAGTCATGGACTGGCAAAAGTTTCGTGAGATTGCCGATGAAGTCGGTGCGTATCTTATGGTAGATATGGCACACGTTGCAGGGCTTGTGGCGGCAGGCGTGTACCCGAACCCCGTGCAGATTGCGGACGTAACGACCACCACCACTCACAAAACCTTGCGAGGCCCTCGCTCGGGTCTTATCCTTGCCCGTGCCAACGAAGAGATTGAGAAAAAACTAAACTCAGCCGTCTTCCCTGGTACGCAAGGCGGCCCCCTAATGCACGCCATTGCCGCCAAAGCGGTATGCTTTAAAGAAGCAATGAGCGATGAGTACAAAGAATATCAACAACAAGTTGTCAAAAACGCCAAAGCCATGGCAGACACGATTATCGCTCGTGGCTATGACGTGGTGTCTGGCGGTACCGAAAACCACCTTATGCTTATCAGTCTTATCAAGCAAGGCATTACAGGCAAAGAAGCGGACAAGTGGCTTGGCGACGCTCACATTACCGTGAACAAAAACTCCGTGCCAAACGACCCCAAATCGCCCTTTGTAACAAGCGGTATCCGCCTTGGCACACCTGCCGTTACCACTCGTGGTTTTAAAGAAGCTGAGTGCGTGGAGCTAGCGGGCTGGGTGTGCGATATTTTGGACGCCAAAGGCGATGAAAAAGTGATTGGTGAGGTGCGCGCCAAAGTTAGCGAAGTATGCCAAAGACTGCCTGTGTATCAAAAATCCAAAACCAAAGAGCTGTTCTCCAAAATTAGTGATATGATTGATGAGCAGGCCGACAGCGAATTTGTCCACACCGCCAAAGACAAATTCAATGAGTTCTATGAAAAAGCGATGGCAAAAATCAATCAAAAATAAGTGTTAGATCAAAAAAATTGAACCGCATCCCAAAAGTTAGACACTCAAATACTAACCTTTGGGGTGCTTTTTATGGCAAAATGCACAACCGACTTTAAACTGCCTGTGATTGAGTATAAAACCCCTCTCCAAACTACC
>NZ_MXAP01000096.1 GCF_002027555.1 Moraxella equi | reverse complement strand
TTAAGTTCGGTTGGTATAGAAAATGCCCGTCAAACTTGATGGGTATTTTTTGTAAAAATTTCTTGCATTCCCCCAAAATTTTTGCTAAATTATCATAAAATTGTATATACAAATTTTTAACCCAACACAAAAACGCATTCACAATAAAAAGCCATGTTAATAAATAACATGGCTTTTGTGTTTTTAAAATAATTAAATCATGCCGTCATCTTCTGCCATTGCCATGCTGTCTTTATAACGGGTTAATTTGATGTATAAAAATATGCCAAAAACAGCATTAATCACACCCGTGATTAAAAATAATTGGGGGATGGATAATGTTAATGCCGTTAAAATGATAATAGAGAAAATGGCAGAGCCAACCATAAATATCGCATTAAAGATATTATTCGCCCCAACAATGCGTGAGCGATGGCTGATGGGAGCATAAGCCTGCATAAAAGCATATAATGGCACGATATAAATACCGCCTGACAACCCCAATAAAAACAAATCGGCAAATACCCGAGTTGTGCCATTTATATTTAACAGCTCGCTGATGGTATAAGTGCTATGGGCAGGGGCATTAATATGAATACTGCTTAGTGATAGATATAAATCCACGGCAAACACGCTAAGACCGATGATGCCGATGGGCAAAAGTTTTAGGCTGATTTGGTTTTTAGTGAGTGTTTTACATAATAATGAGCCGATGGCAGTACCAACAGAAAATAAGGTTAATAATAAAATCACCACCGATTCATTACCATGCAAAATCACTTTGCTAAATTCAGGGGTTTGGGTTAAAAAAGTCGCCCCATAAAACCAAAACCAGCTATTACCCAAAATGATAAAAAACAATAACGGTAAACCATACAAATATTTGATGATATTAAAACTGGTGCGAAAAATATTATAATCTACATTTAAATTCGGCTCGTGGGGTGGGACGACAGGGATAAAGCGAGATGCGATAAAGCCCAAGATGGCGATGAGTAGGGTTATGCCCGATATCCATACTAGCGAGTTGTTGAGCTGAGTTAAGACCCCCGCCAACATCATGCCTGTCAAGATGGCAAGACTGGTGCCAGTTTGGAACAGTCCATTTGCCCCGACCAGCTCATCTTTGTGCATGACTTCGGGCAGGTAGGCATATTTGACAGGACCAAAAAAGGTAGAATGCGTGCCCATTAAAAATAACGCCACAAACAGCAGAGGGTATAGCTCAAAGACAAATCCGACCGTCGCCAAAGCCATGATGATGATTTTTAATAGTTTAAGTTTTTGGGCGAGTTGTGATTTTTCGTATTTATCGGCGATTTGCCCTGCCAATGCTGAAAACAAAAAGTAAGGCAAGATAAATAGCAAGGCGGCAAGGTTGTTAAGCAAGCTGACCGCAACCCCCATTTTGGCGGCGGCGGTGTAGGTAAGCACCAAGATGAGTGCCTGCTTGAACACGTTGTCATTAAATGCCCCCAAAAACTGAGTGGCAAACATCGAGCTAAAACGACGGGTTCTAAATAGGGAGAATTGGGATGCCATGATGTTTTGTGTGTTGATAATGATAATTTAGTTGCTTATAATAGCAGATATTTTTAAAATTTTTAAAATTTATCATGAAAAAAGTTGTATCTGTACACAAAAAAACACGCCTGCTCTTGTGCTTGCATGCCCTGATGGGGGTTGGGGTATTGCCTGCGACAGCGAACCAACTGTTAGTACCACCACCCACGGTCAATCCTGATGCGTCCATGTCTGTGGGAGCGGGAGAGACCAATAACAGCGAGCCAAGCAAGACAGATAATGATGAGATAGATGATGGCAAGCTGAGCGGTACAGAGATGTTGGCAGATGGTCTGCCTGATGATGTGTTTTTTGGGGACATGTCCGCCAGTCAAATGCTGACCACGGCAGAGATTGAGAAAAAATTACAAGATGCCAGTATGGACAACCGCTTTTATGAGACGGCAGATGTCAGTCATGCCGACACCCGCCATGAAGATGGTTTTGCCAAGATTGAAGATGGCGATATTGCCACGCTGGGTACGGATAAGACGCCCATTGGGCTGGATGAGAGTGCCATTACCAAACTGCCCACTTATGAGAGTGTGACCGCAGGGCAGGATGAGACGGAGGGCGAGCTTGACCCGACCGCTTATTTGCCCGAGTACGAATATGAGGCGAACACACCGCCTCCACGCCCTGATGCCATCGTCGATGAGATTAAACCGCCAAATCTGGTCAAACGCCTGTACAGCCGCCTGTTCAATGACGGTGTAGAAGCGGTCACTCGCCTAAAAGTGAATGTCTATCACGGGGGCGAGCGTGTGGGCTGGGATACGGCGGTGGAGAGTTTGGATGACTTTGAAGCCCTGCGAGCCAAGATGATGGCAAGACGCATGAACAACGCCAAAGCAACCGACAATGCCGACAAAGTCGCCCGTAAAACTCTAAAATCCGAGCCATTTGCCAACATCGTGACCGCCTTAGAAGAGATTAGTGCTGAGAGTGTGGCGGACTTTGGGGCGTCGGTGGCACGCCTTAGACAGACGGTTATTACCGCAGGTCAAGCGGTGGGCTATTATGATTTGAATTTTAGCATAGAGCGGGCAGGGGCAGGCGAGATAAATCTGGTCATGCATGATTTGGGCGAGCCTGTCGTCGTGGATAATGCGGTGCTAGACGTGCGTGGTTTGGGGGCGGATGACCCTGCCTATGTCCAAGCCCAAGACAACGCTCCGCTCAAACAGGGCGATGTCTTTCATCATGGCAACTATGAAGCCAATAAGGCGGTTATTGATGAAGTCAGTGGCGAGCATGGTTATTTTGATGGCAGATGGCTTAGCAATTCAGTGGATGTGATACTGCCTGACAATGTGGCGGATGTGAACCTAGTCTATGACACAGGCGAGCAATACCGCTTTGATGATGTGGTGTTCTTTACCGTGGATAAGGATACAGGTCAGCTGACGACCGACCCTGACAAACTGCCTGTCAAGCCCGAAGTGCTACGCAAGCTGGTCACCTTTGAGATGGGCGATGCCTATAATCGCACCGCCACACGCAATCTAAGCAATAACTTACTTGCCACGGGTTATTTTAATGCAGTCAATACCGAGATAGTCCTGCCCAGTCAGACCCCAGAGACGGGGATTAATTTTGAAAATACCACTGCCCGAGCCGAGACGGATGATGGCAGTCAGACGGTAGATTTGGGTGATGGTGTGACGGCGACCATTGACCCGATTGACTTTACCACGAGTGAGATTATCAGCGACAAACTGGCGTTGGTCAAGCAAAAAGCCGAACGACTCTATAACGCCCCTGATGACCGTCTGCTTGTCACCGACAGCAGTAAGCAGTCACGCAGTATCCTAGGGCGTATCTCGGATGCGGTCAGTAGCGTGGCTAAGATGATACTGCCCGATGAATCCAGCGATGTTCTGCCAGAGCTACCCGAAGGCGTAGAGTCGCCTGTATTGGCAGGGCGAAAAGGTGGGCAGGATGTCTATGAAGACAAAAAAGTGCCACTATATATCTTTGTGATGTCGGACAAACCCCGAGATGCCCAAATCGGTGTGGGTTGGGGGTCAGATAATGGGGCAAGACTCATTACCAAGATTGAGCACAATCTCTTAAACAGAGATGGCATGCAAGCAGGGGCGGACGTGCGAGTCTCGCAAAACAAAAAGGGCGTGGAGATGTACATCACCCGTCCCATGAGTCATCCTTTAAACGATAAAGTCAAAGCTTCACTGGGTTATGATGAAGAGAAAATCGACCAAGGTGTGGGGCATTTTGACTTATCAAGTAAGACTTTGGAGACGGGGCTAAGCCGTAATATCATCAAGGAAAATGGCTGGAATCGCACCTATTCGCTACGATATCGCCTAGATGAGCTTGAAACCAACGCTCCAAGAGAGACGTGGCAGGATTTGCCGGTGCAGTTTGAAGGTGGCAAGCCCACCCAAGAAGCCCTACTGCTGGGCTATGCCATGAATAAGATGGTGGTGGACAATCTGGCAAATCCCATGCGGGGCTATCGTCAGTACTACTCGTTAGAGCTGGGCAAAGAAGGACTGCTCGCCGATACCGACATGGCGATACTGCGAGCAGGGCTTAGCGGTGTGTATAGCTTTGGTGATAACAGCTACGGCAAAGACCGTCAGCACCAACTCATCGGCAGTCTCAACCTAGGCTATCTGTGGGCGGATGATTTTAATGCCGTGCCGTACAAACTCCGCTTTTTTGCAGGGGGCGACCAAAGCATTCGTGGCTATAACTATGAAAGCCTGTCGCCTTTGTCCGATAAAGGCTATCTGACGGGCGGTCAAGCCCTAGCCGTGGCAAGTGGCGAGTATAACTACGAAATCTTAGAAGGCTTGCGACTGGCCGTATTTGCCGATGTGGGTAATGCTTATGATAAGGACTTTAAAAATGACACCAAAGTCGGGGCAGGCGTGGGCGTGCGTTATGCGTCCCCTGTGGGGCAAGTGCGACTGGACGTGGCAACAGGCGTGGGCGAAAAAGACAAATCAGTGAAATTGCACTTTTTTATCGGGGCACCTTTTTAAAAATTTGGTTCTAGCTCAAAAAGTATGCTATTAAGAAAACCGTTCGTGGTGAGCCTGTCGAACCATGACGGTTTTCCAGCCCGCAGGCATAGCTCAGGGTGAACGGAAAGCCTAGTTTGGCATACTTTTTATACCACTACCAAAAATTTAAATGATAAGTCTGTTCAAATTTGCCTTTGAAATATTCGTGGGCATTGTAAATGGATGATGTCTTTGGATGGATTTGTAAGGGAAAATTGCAATTTGCCCTATATAAAGCTGTAAAGCATTGATTTTTAGGTGAGTAATTTTTTATCTTATGTTCAAATTTGGCATATATTCTTATTTGTCATGATGATTGATTTACATTGATTTTACATTGAAAAATTGCTCAAATTATGGTTTAATGCACCATTTTTATGATAATTTTATCGCTTAACGACCACTGTTTGCCATGACTGACCACAAAACCACCGACCCTAAAAATGCCACGCCTGATGATAAGGCAGGGACGGATTTGTCCCATCAGTCGGGCACAAACCCATCACACACACCGCCAAAACCCAAATGGCAGGTGTATCTCATTCGGCTGTTTGTCGCCATTATTATTGTACTCGTGCTGATTTTTGCATTGCTGTTTTATGCCATTAGTACCGAGACCGGCACCAAATTTGTTTTAGAAAAAATCGCAACCGAGACCGGCACCAAGCTGTCCTACGGCAAAGGCAGTTTGCGTGGGGGCGTGTGGGTGAATGATGTCATCATCGCCCAAGGCGAAGACATGGAGATAAAGGTCAATCAAGCCTATGTCAAATTGGGCTGGCGGGCGGTCTTTGCCCGTCAAGTGCATTTGGCAGAAGCAAGCATTGATAAGCTTGACATCATCAATCACAAACCGCCCACAGGCGAGCCGTTTGATTATGCGACCATTGATTTGCCCGTTAGCCTACGCCTACAAAACACGACCGCAAGCACGGTCAGCTACACCCAAAAAGACAGCACAGGCGGTTATAAAGACGCCATTTATCTGTATGATATTGTCTTGGCAGATGGTAAATGGGCGGGGATGGATGTGCATATCAAAGGCGGGAGCCTTGATTTTAACCATGACGTGAGCGTGAGTCATGTCAATGGCGAGATTCGTCTGACAGGCGACTATCCGCTCTCTGCCACGGCGGATGTTAAGGTGTCCGCTTTGGATAAAGCGTATTTTGACACGCTACACACCACCGCCAAAGGCACGCTCAAACGCACGCACGGCAAGGTCACCAGTAAATATAACAAACACGACATTCATGGCGAGTTCGTCGCCCAAGGACTAGATGATGGCTCGCCATTTAGTGCCAAACTGTACGTCAATCATGCCGTTCTGCCCTATGCCAAAGAGCAGAACATCACGATAAAAGATGGGATAATTACCGCTGATGGCGTGGTTGAACGCATTGAGTTACGCATGAATGCCGACTTGACAGGCAGAGACATACCAGCCGGTCGGTATTATGGTCGGGGCGTGGTGCGTGATGGCGGTATGGACATCGAGACATTAACGGCAGACACCCCAAGCGGACAGCTCCATGCCGATGGCAACATGGTGTGGTCAGATGAGTTCATGATGGACGTGACGGTGCGTGGCGATGGCGTGCGAGTGCGTGAGTTCATGCCTGTTGAATACACCGATTATCAGGCGTATCTGCCGACGGTGCTAGATGGGGCTTTGGGTTTTCAATATTTTTATCTGGACAAGGCGACCAATGAGACTCGCTTGGCATTTGACCTAGCCCAAAAAGATGGCGAGCGAGTACAGGCAACGCTTGCCCAAAGCCAAGACAGCCCTAACGCTCCGTGGCGGATTCATGCCGATTGGCAAAACTTGGTGCGGGCAGGCGTGCCAAACATCGATAACATCAATAGTCCACACGGCACGGCAAGTATTCGCCTAGAAGAGGGGCGAACCTACATTGAGGGCAAGGCGAACATCAAGGCGTTATCGGTTGCCCCTGTGGGGGATTATGACATTCGTGCCAATATCGAAAAGGGCGAGCGGATTCATCTAACCGATTTTCATTATCAAGGCGAGCTTGGGGACTTGACGGGGATGGGGCGGATTGACCTTGCCACGACCAGCACGCCGTTGGCTTGGCAGTTTGATTTGGCGACCGATGGCTTTATGCCCAATGCGTATTTTGACACCCCTGATCAGACCCCGTTTTCACTCATCAAAGGCACTATTCTAGCCACAGGGCGAATGCGTGAAGATAAGCAAAATACCAAGGCAAGGGCGAATACCACAAGCTCGCCAAAAGAGCCAAATCATACAAGACAGTCGCATGAGATTAACATCATTCGCTCGGACTTGACAGCGACCCTTGCCGATGACAGTACCGTGACCCTGTCAGGCGAGGGCAAGGCGTTGGTGCAGATGGCAGGTTCGAACGTTAGTCATTTTACCGCTGACTTTAAGGGTAAATTTGGTCAGAGCCTACTGACTAAGATTGGTACGGGCGATATTGTGCTTGGGGTTCATGGCGACCTAGATAAGATGAACATCAGTACCCTGGATTATCGCACGTCCAAAGGCAGGCTGTCAGGGTCGGGGGTGCTGACACTCGCCCAAGGCATTGGTTGGGACATCAAGGCTCGCCTTGATGAGATAGATACGTCTGCCGTGGTGGATAATGCCAGCCTGCTTGCCGTCATCACAGGCGACATGAGTAGCACAGGCAGTTATCAAGATGGCAAACTGGGCAAACTCACTGCCAAATTTGACGGTCAAGTCGCCCATGATGACATGCTAGATGGTCAGCTTGCAGTGGATGTCAGCGGAGAGGATAACCGCTTTGTGGTACATCGCTTGGAGCATACAGGGGAGGCGGGCGAGCTGTCAGCGTCAGGGATGGTGGACATCGGACAGATGGCGTGGGACTTGACGGCAAAAATGAATGCCTTGAACATCGGTCGCTTTGTGCGTGACATGGACAGTGAGCTGACAGGGGGTTTTACCACGACAGGGCGATGGGGTAGGGACATTCAGCGTATCGCCATTGATGGCTTGGCTCTGACAGGTGTCATGCGAGGACAGGATGTGACTGCCACGGGGTCGCTGTCGGGGGAGTTTGATTTGTCTGATGATTTGGGTGGGTATATTGGCAGTCTAAAAACCAATCCTGACAGTTTTGATTTACAAAGCATTACCGATTTTCAGCGTCAGTTAGAACAAAACACCAAACAAACCCGCCAAATCATCCGTAAGTTAAACGCCGATAAAGTCCAAGTTCGCATGGGCGATAATGTCGCAAGCATGCATGGCAATGAGCAAAATCTCACCACAGCACTTAATCTTACCGACCTAAGTCAGCTCATCCCGAGTGCTCGGGGGATGATAAAAGGCGGTGTGATTTTGGTGGATAATCGCACCGAGCTACCGACCATTTATGTGGATTTAAATGCTAATGACGTGCGTACGGCGGATGTCATCGTCCAAAAGGCGAGTGTGGTGGGTAAAATTGTCAATCTGGGCAATGCTCCTAGTCAGTTATTAGCTGAGGTCTCAGACATCATCGCCATGGGGCGAGTGGTGAAGTCGGCACGGCTTGATTTTAAAGGTACGCAGGATAAGCACGAGCTGGCACTGATGACCAAAAATGCTCAGGTGGAGGCACGTGCCAAAGTGGTGGGTGGTTTTAACAGCCGAACCAAGACTTATCAAGGCGTACTGGGCGAGGGACGGATGGAGACCCGCTTTGGGCTGTTGTCACAAAGACAGCCGACCGAGTTTAAGATAGGGTTAGATAAGAGCTTACAAATCGCTCCGCACTGTTGGCAGACCAGTAAAACCCGTGCAGGCGGTACAGGTTCTTTGTGCCTACAAGACACGCTGGTCTATACCCCCAATGAAATCAAAGCAGATTTGGTCGTCCAAGACCTTGATACATCCGTACTCTCGCCTGCCATGCCCAGTGACATTTTTTGGCATTCTAAGTTAAATGGCAAAGCCAAAATAAGCCATAAAAAAGGCAATACCAGTCCCCAAATCAATGCCGTGCTATATTCGGATAATGGACGACTGGGACTGTATGGCGATGATACAGGCTATGTGGAAATGCCCTATGAGCGTATCTCGGTCATCGTCCAAAGCACGCCCACAGGGCTAAAACTACGCACCGATGTGGCAGGGACGATAGGCGAGGGCTATGCTGACGTGTTAATGAATCCATTCGCCGATGACAAGCCCATCTCGGGGGCGGTGGTGATTAATGACATTAATCTGGCAGTGGTGCGTCCATTTTTTCCAAGCCTAAAAGCCCTATCGGGCAACGTCACGCTCCAAGGTGGTGTGGGTGGTACGCTGTCTCGCCCCTTGTTTTATGGTAATGCTGAGCTGACGGATGGGCATTTGGCGGTCATGGATGTGCCATTGGATTTGACAAACATCAACCTATCAGCCCAAGTGTCAGGCACGCAAGCGACATTGGCAGGCGATTTTGTCGGTGGGCAGGGGCAGGGTGTGCTGACGGGGCAGGTGGACTGGCAACAGGAACTCCAAGCCAAAGTAAACATCTCTGCCGATGATTTGACCATCAGCTCGCCTCCTATGGTTGTGGCACAGGTCAGTCCCGACCTTGAAGTGGTGGTTAGACCTTCATCTCGCTATGTGGACATCAAAGGCGTGGTGGTCATACCATCAGCAACCATTCGCCCGCCCGAAGCACAGGGTGATGTCGTGGCTCAGTCGCCTGATGTGTCGGTGCTTGACCGTCGTCTTTCGGGCAAAGTTGAGCAAATTTTGGCAGTGTCTGCTCCGTGGGATATTAATGTCGATATCGGATTGGATTTGGGTGATGATGTGACATTCCGTGGTTTTGGTGCCAGACTGCCACTGGCGGGGGCGTTACACCTGACCCAAAGCGGGCAGGGCAAAACCCAAGCTCGGGGCGTGATACAGGTGTCTGAACGCACCAAGATTGACGGTATTGGACAAAATCTAGAACTTAACTACGCCCAAATCCGTTTTAATGGCGACATGCTAAACCCACGCTTATCCATTGAAGCCGAAAAAGAAATTGAAGGACAAACAGTGGGCGTGCGTATTAAAGGTACAGCAAGCACGCCAGAGATTAGCGTGTTCAATAACGCAGGGCTATCCGAACAGCAAGCGATGAACGCCATCATTACAGGGCGACTGTCGCCATCGGCAGACAGTCAAATCTCCGAACAAGGATTTCGCTCACAGGTCACCAATAACCTAGCGGCCGCAGGGCTGAGTCTTGGCTTATCAGGCACACGTGGACTTACCAACCAAATCGGCAGTGCATTAGGCTTTGAGAGCTTGACGGTGGACGCATCGGGCAATTCAAGCGACACGCATGTTAATGTCACAGGCTACATCACGCCTGACTTATATATCCGCTATGGCGTGGGCGTGTTCAATGCTGAGACCGAGCTGTCCATGCGATATCAGCTGACTCGTCGTGTCTATGTGCAGGCGACATCTGCCGCTGAGAACATGGTTGATGTGATTTATCGTTGGAAGTTTTAGGTTTTAAGTGGTTCGGGTGTGCCCATCATTGATGGTATGTTTATGGATGTAATGAAAATTTGATAAATTTAATCTATTTTTGCATGCAAAATAACTGTCTGAACACTTATATAGATCTCATCCCAAATTAAAAATGAATTCTTATAAGTGCTGGGATTGAAATTTTTAAAAATCTATAAAAATCGGGATTTGGAAAAAACTCTGATTTAAAAAGTTGAGTTAAAACCTTGAATTTATGGCATTTTAAGTGGTTAGATTATTTTCATCATCAAATCCTTGTTGGTGTTTTAGTGTCAACTGCGAAATTTTCCTTGAAAAACGTCTAATTCCCCTGCCTTTTTAAACAAGCATTTTATTACAAATACAAAAGATGGGCATGTCCTAGGATGCCCAAATTCTCTACCAGAATGCCGTTACAGCAAAATAATGGGTTAACAAGTCATTGGTAAATGATTGATTGTCATAGAATGCATCAATGCCAAACCAAAATCCTTAAAGCTCAAAAACTATATATTGCTATAACCAAAGAAGATTTGTCCCAAGAGCTGATTTGATTGCGGAAGTAGTGAATGAGAGATTGTAGGAGGTTTTGTGGTGAGTTTATTCAAATTTCAATCAGAATATTTAATTTAATTGGGGTTATGATTGCCAAAAATAATTACCAATCAATCAGAAATTTTACATTTGTGACACGCACCTATAGATTTGCATTAGGCTTGCCATATTTGATACATTTGGTCTGCCGAAAAAAAGATATGCCATTCATTTCAGCCCCATGCTCGGTGTATATAAAAATGGATTATTGCACCACAGGCAAGTATTTTTTGCCAAAAGAATTGTCATTGAGACATACATACAAATAAATATTGTATACCAACCGAACCC
>NZ_MXAP01000095.1:3182-13481 GCF_002027555.1 Moraxella equi | reverse complement strand
ATTTGTTTTTAACAATACCGAAAAAGTTACACAGATTTTGTGGTGTTTTTGCGGTTTCATGGCATAATAAGCCTTTTAAATTCTCATGGGGCGATTTATGGCAACTGGTATCATCATGGCGGACGTGGACGGTTTGGTTTTGACCGATGACGACAAGGCATTTTTGGCGAATGATGCCTTAGGCGGGGTGATTTTATTTAAACGCAATGTACAAGACCCCGCCCAAGTGCGAGCCTTGACCGACAGCATGCGAGTGGTCAATCCACGCCTTATCATCAGTGCTGACCAAGAAGGCGGACGAGTGGCACGATTTAGGGACGGTTTTACGCCCTTACCCGCCATGGGGCGACTGGGTGAGATTTATGATACAAATCAACAGCTTGCTCTATCGCTTGCCTATGATACAGGGTATCTCATGGCGTGTGAAGTGCTTGCCGTGGGCGTGGACATTAGCTTTGCCCCTGTACTGGACATCAATGGGTGTAGCCTTGTCATTGGCGACCGTGCGTTTCATGCCGACCCCCAAGCCGTTACCGCCCTATCATCACGCTTTATAGATGGCATGAATGATGCAGGCATGAAAGCCACGGGCAAACACTTCCCTGGTCATGGCTCTATCGCCCCTGACTCGCACGTATCCGATGCGGTGGATACCCGCTCGCTTGATGAGATTTGGGGGTGTGATTTAATCAGTTTTAAAAATAACTTAGCCAAACTGTCCGCCCTGATGCCTGCTCATGTCATTTTTAGTCAAATTGATGACAAGCCAGCAGGTTTTTCAAAGGTATGGCTCCAAGAGATTTTACGGGATAAAATGGGTTATGATGGCGTGCTGTTCTCGGACGATTTGTCCATGAAAGCCGCCCATGTCGCAGGGGACGTCACCGCTCGGGTCAAATCCGCCATAGACGCAGGGTGCGACATGGCACTCGTTTGCAATAGCCGTGATGATGCTGTCCTTGCGGTAGAATTTGCCAAAGGTATGCCTGACGTACCAAACCGCTTTGGCAAGATGAAAAGCGTGATACCTACTTGGCAAGGCGACTTAACTACCACTTGTCAGGCATTCGCCCATTATAATACCGCAAGAGATAATGTGCTTGGGGCATTTTTTAATGATGTTGGCAGACAAGATGAGAAGGACCCGACGAATTACATCTAACACAAACTGCTGTTATTACAGCATCTAAGGTAAAATATATAGGTTCAACCATCAAAGAGAGCATTGAAAATAGTTTGTTTTAATTGGGGCGTGCTTACCATTGATAACATTCTTATAAAATAATAAGATGAAAACTTGAAAATTTCAATCAATTTTTGCATGAAAGATGGGCGATTTTTCTCATTTTTCATTGCAAATGCCAAAGGCAGGCACGTCCCAACAACGCTAAAATATTGATAAACAGCCCTAAATCGTCTGTAAAATCTTAGCCAATTTCTGTCTTGGCTCATCAGCTTGGGTAATAGAACGCCCAATCACCAAATAATCCGAACCATTATCCAAGGCTTCTTTGGGCGTGCAAATGCGTTTTTGGTCATCCTGACCATCATCAGGCAGGCGAATACCGGGGGTAATGAGTTTGAACGCCTGCCCAAATTTAGATTTTAAAAGCGACGCTTCTTTGGCAGAGCAAACCACCCCATCAAGCCCCGCACGATGAATCAAACCCGCCAGTCGCATGACATGCTCATCTAGCGTGCCTTGCACCCCAAGCTCACCGAGTACATCTTGTGTCATTGATGTTAGTACCGTCACTGCGATGAGCAGGGTATCATAACCACCGTCATTTAGGCGTGCCTTACACAGTGCCATCGCATCGGAACCGATGGATGCATGCACATTTACCATCCACACACCCATGTCAGCCGCCGCCAAGACCGCCTGGGCGGTAGTATTGGGAATATCATGGAATTTTAAATCCAAAAAAACTTGAAATCCACGCTCATGAAACGCATCCACCACCTCTCTACCACAAGCAGTAAACAGCTCTTTGCCCACCTTTAAACGACATAGACTCGGATCTAAGCTGTCCGCAAGTGCCAAAGCTGATGGTAAATCATGCTTGTCCACTGCAACGATGATGGGAGATGTGATTGGGGTATGTGTATTTATTTGCATGGTTCTTTGTCTTAAAAGTAATGATTATAAAGGACGAGTATCAGACAGGGAGCGAGTGTCAGATTCTATGGTTGTGACGGTCTGCTCAGGGGCGGTAACTTTGGTTTCATCCGCCAAGATATGCGACTGACGAGAATGCTCAATCACGACATTTGCTTCGTCTAATTTGGCTTGCAAATCTGCCTTTTCTTTACGCAAACGGCGGATTTCTAGCTTATTTTGTAGCACCCTAAATAGTAGCACCGACAACAAGATACCAATGAAGACACCCAAAGCAATGGTTAGGACAAGCAATAACCCCAAATTCGTGGTTGGCACCTGTGAGAACAGCAGATTAACCGCAATCTCGCTGTTATTGGCAAGTACCAAGGCAATGGCATAGCCAAAAAACAGCACCAATAAAATAATGATAAATAAAGACATAAGATACCTTATCTGTTATGAATATCTACAAGCTCACGCAACGCTTTGCCTGGTTTGAAGTGTGGCACGGCTTTGGCTTCTACATCCACATATTCGCCCGTTCTGGGGTTGCGAGCTCTGCGGGCATCACGATGATGTAAACAAAAACTGCCAAAACCTCGAACTTCTACTCGCTCGTCTTTGGCAATGCTATATGTCATCATGTCCAAAATCTCACGCACCGCCTCATCAACTGCCATCTCTTCTAAGTTATCACATTTAGATGCCACGTTTGCAATCAAATCTGACTTTTTCATCACATCTTCGCTGTTATGGCTAGACTTGTTCTCTTGCTTGATTTCTTGCATTTTTTCACCTTTTGAACCACACCTTACTCAAATTCACAACAAAATTACCGATGAGCAAGGTTCAAGTTAAAGTGTCATCATACCGCAATTTCGCCAAAAATAAAATCAATTTTTTGTTAATTTTCAAATATTTAATCCAAAAAAAGACCTTGAATCACTTCAAGGTCTTCCGATAAATCAGCGATTAGCCTTTTAGTTGGTCGGCAAAGATGTCGCCCAAGGTTTTTGGCTGATTTTCAGTGGCTGCATTTGACAGCTCTTTTAGTGCTTGACGCTCATCGGCTTCGTCTTTGGCTTTGATAGACAAAGTGATATTGCGAGCTTTGCGGTCGGCACGAACGATTTTAGCTTCCACTTCATCGCCCACGCTTAGCACTTTTGATGCGTCTTCGGTACGCTCACGAGTGATGTCGGCAGCGGCCAGGTAGCCTTCTACGTCATCCGCTAGAGTAATAACTGCACCTTTAGCATCTACTTCTTTGACTGTACCTTTAACGATGGCACCACGCTCATTGGCAGATAGGTATTCGTTAAATGTGTCAGAGTTAAGCTGTTTGATACCTAGGCTGATACGGTTACCTTCAGCATCCACTTGTAGCACTTGGGCTTCTACGGTGTCGCCTTTGGTGTAGCTACGGATGGCTTCTTCGCCAGACTCATTCCAAGAAATGTCAGACAAGTGAACCAAACCATCAATACCACCTTCTAGACCAATGAACAGACCAAAGTCAGTGATTGATTTGATAGTACCAGTGATTTTGTCGCCTTTTGAGTATTTCTTATCAAACTCTTCCCATGGGTTTGGCATGGTTTGCTTGATACCTAGGCTGATGCGACGACGCTCACCATCAATTTCAAGAACCATCACATTCACTTCATCACCCACTTGGACAACTTTTGATGGGTGAATGTTTTTGTTGGTGTGGTCCATCTCAGAAACGTGTACCAAACCTTCAATACCTTCGGCAATCTCAGCAAAACAGCCATAATCAGTTAGGTTAGTTACACGAGCTTTGGTGATGGTGCCAACTGGGTAAGTTTGTTCAACTTCGCCCCATGGGTCAGACCCAAGCTGTTTTAGACCTAGGCTAACACGGTTACGCTCACGGTCGAACTTCAATACTTTAACTTTAAGCTCTTGACCCACTTCTACCGCTTCTGATGGGTGCTTGATACGCTTCCACGCCATGTCAGTGATGTGTAGCAGACCGTCAATACCACCTAGGTCAACGAACGCACCATAATCAGTTAGGTTCTTAACGATACCTTGAACTTCCATGCCTTCTTCTAGTTTGGCAAGCAGTTCATCACGCTCAGCACTATTTTCAGCTTCCATAACGGCACGGCGAGATACTACGATGTTATTACGAACTTTGTCAATCTTGATGACTTTAAATTCTAGTTCTTTGCCTTCAAGATGAGTGGTCTCACGGATAGGACGTACATCCACCAATGAACCTGGTAGGAACGCACGCACAGAACCAATCTCAACAGTAAAGCCACCTTTAACCTTGGATGAGATAAGACCAGTAACAATTTCGTCATTCTCATGAAGTTGTTCAAGTGCACGCCAGCTTTCTTCACGTTTTGCTTTTTCACGAGAAAGCACTGTTTGACCCATGCCGTTATCAACTTTTTCGATAACCACGTCCACAGTGTCACCAACAGCAACTTCAAGCTCGCCCGCTTCGTTTAGAAACTCGCCACGCTCGATGATGCCTTCTGATTTTAGACCTGTGTCCACGGTAATCCAGTCGTTGTCAATCGCAACAACTTGACCTTGGATAACTGCACCAATTTCAACTTTTACTTCGTTTGCATTGCTTTGTTCAAACAGTTCAGCAAATGATACCATTATGTATACCTTAAAAATAGCCGTAGCCTGTCCAGCACAGTACGGTTCAAGTGATGTGTGCTATTGAGAGATGCTGGTTTTGACTCAAATAGCAACACAAAAATATGATAAACGCAACAATTATATCAGATAATTATTAAAATAGATAGCGATTTATTTTAAGACAATATACCCACTGCTCGCCCTTTTGCCCCATAACGGTTCGTGCTTGCCTTATAAAACCTACCTTTTCATAAAGTCTTTGGGCGGACACATTGGCGTGATTTACCCCAAGTACAAACTCATCGCAAAGAGAAATGTGCATTTTACAAAACTCTTGTAAGCGTTTAACATCCAGAGCATTTTTGGCATAGCCCATACCTTGAAAAGCAGGATTCATAGACATAGAGCGAAGCAGGACGGCATTGGGATTGTCAGTGTAGTGGTATTTATCCCGCCCAAAATCCAGCACAAAAAATCCCACTGCCCGACATAACTCATCATCCAAAATCACCACCTTATAAGCATCTGCACGCTCATCATCAAACCAGTCTTTTGGCAAGGTGGTAAACTGCTTTTGCTCATCGCCCAACGCATAAGACAGCTCATCTTGGTGCATGGTGCTAAGCGGGGCAAGCGTTATCACAGCTTACCCTGTGCAAATGCCAAAATCTCATCAAGCACCGCATCCGCTGATTTGTCCGAGCTATCAATGATAAGGGCGTCTGCAGCGGGCCGACTTGGGGCAACGGCACGGTTTTCGTCTCGCTCATCTCGGGCGATGATGTCGGATAAAATCGCATCATAATCCGCCACTTTGCCTGCCATTTGTAATTGCAACACCCGTCTGTCGGCACGAGCTTTGGTGCTTGCGGTCAAAAATACCTTGACAGGAGCATCGGGGAAAATCACCGTCCCCATGTCTCGCCCGTCTGCCACAAGTCCTGCTCTGTCTTTTGCCATGTTTTTTTGTAGGTCAAACAAAGCCGTCCGCACGCTTGGCAACACAGCGACACGGGACGCATATCCGCCCACGATTTCGTTGCGAATGTCGTCCGTTAGGGGGATGTTGTCCACTAGGATTTCCACCGTTTTTGTGGCGGTGTTGGGGCGAAAAGATGGGTGTAAAGACTTAGTTAATTTGGCAACTTTTTGCTCGTCAATATCAGCACCGTCAAGCAAACCGTTTTTAAATGCCATTAGCCCAACAATGCGATACAACGCACCGCTATCTAACAGCTCAAAACCAAAATGCTCAGCAAGGCGATATGCCACCGTGCCTTTACCTGCACCTGATGGACCGTCAATGGTGATGATTTTTGGGGTAATGGATTGTGGGGTTGCCATGGTATTTCTCCTTTAAGTACACCCAACCAACTTGATATTTACCACGGGTTTGTAGGGGTGTGCTGAGCACACCCTTTGATGATATTACTATACAAGGCGTGCTCAGCACGCCCCTACGTCCACACATCATTGTATTTGTAGTAATTTTAAAGTTTCTTGGGTGTATAAATTTAAGAATTTTTTAAAATAAAGGTATAATTAAGTAACAATACCCAACTTTTTATAAGACATTAGGGCGTGCCTGCCTTTTGTATTTGCCATGAAAAATGAGGAAAACCGCATGTTTTTCATGCAAAAACACTGTTTCATTTCTAAAACATTTCTATATTTTAAATTGTGTTATAAAGGGCAGGCACACCCTAAATTAAAATGCCATAAAAATAGAATTAAAAAAATCAATGCTCGCCATTTAACCGACTTTCAATTTTTGCCTTTTTCTTATCGGCTCGTCTTTGTTTAAAAAATTGGCTTAACATCATTGAGCTTTCATTTGCCAAAAGTCCACCTTGAATATTGATGATGTGATTATAAAACGGCTCTTTGGCAAGGGTTAATTGGCTTGCCACCGCCCCTGCCTTTGGCTCATACGCCCCAAACACCACACGGCTGACACGGGCATGAATAAGCGAACCAAAACACATGGTGCACGGCTCTAACGTAACATACAGCGTACTACCCATCGGCAAGCGGTAATTTTGCAACCTTTGGCACGCCTGACGCAAGGCGACAATCTCGGCATGGTGCGTGGGGTCATGCGTGCTAATCGGGCAATTAAAGCCTTCGCCCAAAATCTGCCCGTCATGCACCACCACCGCCCCCACAGGTATCTCGCCATGCTCCGCCCCACGTCTGGCAAGGATTAGGGCTTGGTTCATCATGGCTACATCGGTAGGCAACCAAAATTTTAAGGAACTAAAATTTGGCAAATCACACGCCATTTTAGGCACAATTTCACGCACAATTTCACGATACGCCATTACTGTGGCAACGCCCAATCAATCTCCCCTTTACCGTGTCTGACAAGATAATCATTAGCTTGCGAAAACGGACGAGAGCCAAAAAATCCGCCACGATTAGCCGACAAGGGGGATGGATGATTGGCGGTTAAAATCAGATGGCGAGAGGTGTCAATAAACCGTCCTTTTTTCTTGGCATAACTGCCCCACAGGATAAAAACCGTGCGGTCGGTTTGGCGGTTGATGACATCTATCACCGCGTCCGTAAATTCTTCCCAGCCTTTGCCTTGGTGCGAGCCTGCTTGCCCATTTTCTACCGTCAATGTGGCGTTTAGTAGCAATACTCCCTGATTTGCCCAATGGGTCAAATCGCCATGAGCTGAGACAGGAATGCCCAAATCGGTGGCAAGTTCCTTTAAAATATTGGCAAGGCTTGGCGGTTTGGGGATGATTTTTGGCACGCTAAACGACAGCCCCATAGCCTGCCCTGCCCCATGATAGGGGTCTTGCCCGAGTATCACAACTTTGACGGCTGATAAGGGCGTAGTATTTAGGGCATTAAAAATTTGTGATTTTGGTGGATAAATCGTTTTGCCTTGGGCGTATTGGTTTTGCAAAAAAGTACGCAAATTATTCATGACAGGCGATAACAATATATCCGCTAAGGCAAATTTCCAATCATCAGGCAGTTGTACTTTGTTTAAGGCGGTTAATTGGTCTTGGGTAAGATTGGTATTCATGTTTTTATGTTCATAAATTAAAAATGGGTATTGATAATTTATTTTTTGAAAATAAAATTTAAAAAGCTGTATTGGTTTGATTAAATTTTTAATTAAGGGCGAATGTGATTCGCCCCTACACTTTAATAAAATATCAAGAATTATTTTTTGGTTTTATCCAATTGTGAAGGTTTGGCTTTTACCGTTAAAGTTTTGGTCATTTTATCATGCCAGCCTTGATTTTTATCATTAGCTTTTGCCATGCCATAATTTACCGCAAGCATTCCCATCGCAGGTAGTCCTGACATAATACTCGCCCCAATTGCATACACCGCAATCAAAAACAAAGTCCGCATAAATACAAGCGTGCCAAAACTGGGTAATTTGCCTGTTTTTTCGTCCACGACACGAATACCCATAACCAGTTTGCCAAACGATTGCCCACGCATGATGATGAGCAGTAGCTGAATGCCAAGCAACACCAAAAACATAAGATTACTTATCATGACCGTAGTCTTTGACACTTTATCCACTAAACTTTGGCTATACGCTTGCAAGGCTTGATAATCTTGGGCGTGGCGTGCTATCTCATTGACATCCACCACCTGCATGAACGCCATGATGAGTGGCAACAGTGCCAAGATATACAGTGCCACATTAATGGCAAATGCCGAAAAGCGAGCCAAAATACTGGCATACTCTATCGTGCCATCATCTTTTGGCACGCTTGCCATCCGCTCTTTGGTCGGACGGGTATTTGACTCAGTTCGTCTTGGCTCGTTATTCTGACTGACGTTGGGGTCTTGTATGGGTTTACGCCCATAGAGTTCGGCAACCGATACCCGCTTTTGCTCAGGCTTGTCTTTGACAAAATCGACATTATCACCAAAGCCCCGCTGTTCAGGCTTGGCAGTGGGGGGTTTTGGGCTGGGCGGTGTTTGCACAGACGGCTGATAAGTATAGACCCCGCCTGTCATCTGTCCGACCGTCTGCCACTCGCTCATGCCCGTGTGCCACATCAGGTCAGTCAAGGCAACTTCGCCCGATAGGAGCATGCGGTTTAGTTCATCTAAGCTATAAGGCCCTGCTTGGACGTTGTTTCGTGCTAGGTAGATTTTCATATTGTCATATCAAGGTTAAAATTTGGCTTATTTTACCACTTTTAGCCCCCCATTAGCCACAAAAAACCATGAAATTTTGTTTATACCGACCAACAAATTTTTGCCACAACAAAGCAAATCTTGCTATAATATCGCATTTGCTTATTTATTTTGATTTTTAGGGGACGGCATGCCACACACCACGCCTACAACAAAAACACCCACCACACCCCTACAAGAAGAGCTGTTTGAGCCTGCCGATGTGCCCAGCGAGCCTGATGACGACCTAAATCTCCACGACGAAGAAGACAGCTACATCTACGGCGACGCTGACGCCACCGATGAAGACACCATCGAGACCATGACGGTCTATGACCCCGATGCTGACCGTTTTGAAGACCTAGAAGAGAACTCAGGCGACAACGAAACCGTCGTCTGCTACGCCTACTCTCGTAAGACGGGCGAGCCTGTTGCCACACTCGCCATCGATGAAGTCAGTCGCCAACTGACTAACAACAGCCAATTCATCTGGCTTGGGCTACACGACCCCAGTTTTGAGACAGTCAAGGAAGTCCAAGACGCCTTTGATTTACACGAACTTGCCCTAGAAGACGCCTTTGCCGACCACCAACGCCCCAAAGTCGAAAGCTATGGCAACGACACCATTTTCGTGGTCGTGCGTACCGCCAAGCTCGAAGACAACTACATCCGCTATGGCACGACCGCCATTTTTATGGGCAAAAACTTCATCATCAGCGTACGGCGTGGGGCGTCCAACTCCTACACCCCCGTGCGTGAGCATTGCCACAGACGACCCGAGAAACTTCGCCTAGGCCCGATTTTTGTTCTGCACGCCATTTTGGACTTTATTGTCGATAACTACCTGCCGATTACCGACCGTTTGGGCAACTATTTGCGTGAGCAAGAGCGTAACATTTTCTCGTATGAGTTTAGCAAATCCACCCTAAAAAGCCTGTACGAGCTAAAATCACAACTGGTACACATGCGTGCGGTGATTCTGCCCGTCCAAGACGTGTGTAACTTTTTTATCAACCACAAAAAAAACGAGCTGGTCTCCGCCTTTCCTGCCGCTGCCAAGCCCTACTTTCGTGACGTGAACGACCACCTGCTCCGCTCCATTGATGCGGTGAACGGTCTTAACGAGATGCTCTCAGTCGCCATGGACACCTACATGGCAATGGTCACCATGGGACAGAACGACGTGGTACGAAAACTCGCCGCTTGGGCAGGTATCGCCGCCGTGCCGACTGCCGTGGCGGGGGTGTACGGCATGAACTTTGATTTCATGCCCGAACTTCATTGGAAATACGGCTATTTTATGGTCATCGGCACGGTCTTGGCAGTCTGCCTATATCTCTATCATAAATTTAGAAAGGCAGGTTGGTTATAATAATGATAATTATTTACCGCTTTGAAAATTGAAATTGGAAAAT
>NZ_MXAP01000095.1:0-2766 GCF_002027555.1 Moraxella equi | reverse complement strand
AAAATTGAAATTGGAAAATTCCCATCCCTTTATTTGATACACGCATGAGAATCCCTGACACCACGCTCGAACGACTAAACTCATCTGCCGATTTGGTCGCCATCATCAAAAAACACACCACCTTAAAACCTGCGGGGCGTGAGTTTAAGGGGTGCTGTCCGTTTCATGGCGAAAAAACCCCGTCATTTTATGTCAATCCCCAAACCAATCTGTACTACTGTTTTGGCTGTGGCGTTAAAGGCAATCCCATCACCTTTTTGCGTGAATTTGAACGCATGACTTTCAAAGAAGCGGTCGATTATCTGTCCGAACAAACAGGCATAGAACTGCCCAAAGACGACAAATTCGCCCAAAAAATCCGCTACGCCAAAAACAAAACCCCAAAACCCAACAGCCAAACACCCACAAAGACAAATCAAGGCAATACAGACAGCACAAACACCCACACAACCAACCAATCCACTCATCATGATAATACCACTCCATCAGCCAATGATGATTATCCTGATTTTGCTGATAATTTTAATGACAGTTATGGCAATGATTTTGATACCAACTTTAACACCGACTTTGATAGTGGTTTTATTGGCGGTTATAACGACAGCCATAACAATCCCCCTTATCAAGCAGATAGCACCCCTTTTAATAGCACCAATCCACCATATCAACCCCCCCAAAATGGCGAAGGGGATTTGTACACCCTGCTGTCCGCCATCGCCCAGTTTTATCAAGACATGCTGCATCAAAACCCCACGGCAAAGGCATATTTTGTTTCACGGGGGCTAAGCGATGAGACGATAGCCACGTTTGGCTTGGGCTATGCTCCGAGCGGTTGGCAACATTTGGAGCAGGCTTTTCCCCACGACATCGAAGGCTTGCGTATTCTAGGACTGGTCAGAACATCGCAAAAGGGGCGGGATTTTGACCTGCTACGAGACCGCGTGATTTTCCCCATCAAGGACAGACAGGGGCGAGTGGTTGGCTTTGCAGGGCGGTCGCTGGGCGATGAGATGCCCAAATACATCAACTCATCGGAGTCGCCCGTATTTAGCAAACAGCACATCCTATATGGGCTGTACGAAGCCCGCCAAGCCAAAGCAGTAAACTATCTCATGGTGGAAGGCTACATGGACGTCATCGCCTTACACCAAGCAGGGATTTATGGGGCAGTCGCTCCAATGGGAACGGCAGCCAATGACAAGCAAATCGCAAGGCTATTAAAATATAACGACACCCTAACACTGTGCTTTGATGGCGACACCGCAGGACAGCGAGCGGCGTGGCGAACCCTAGAAGTTGCCATGCCTGTGTTGCCCGATGGTAAGACCTTAAAATTTCTCACCCTGCCTGATGGACATGACCCCGACACCTACATCAAGGCTCATGGGACAGATGCCATGCGTGCCCAAATCACGCACGCTCAGAGCATGGCGGATTATATCCATGGCGTGCTACAAAACCGTTATGACTTATCCTTGCCCGAAAATAAAGCCCGAGCGGTCGCTGAATTAAAAGAGCTGACCGCCAAACTGCCCAAAGGGTCAAGTTTTCGCTGGTGGCTCAATAACGACTTTTGGGCGAGACTCAGTGGTAAAAACCACAAACAAACCGCTCGGGACACCGCCAACTACCACCAAGAGACGGACAGTAGCACTCAGCTGTATCTGTGCCTACTCTACTCCCCTCACATCATCAAAGACAACCCCCTAACCACCCTACTGACCAACTCTGGCGTGGCGGATGCCCACAAGCCGTATCTGACTCACTTAGAACGCCAAGGACTGTCCGTGCCTGCCCTGCCCGACTGGCAAGACATTGATACTGATTTGGCAGAGTTGGTTGGTGCCATTGACATGATTTTGGGCATGGCGGACACAGGGGCTATCGCTCAGTTTGACCCACATGACAAATCGGCACCCGCCATCGACGGCAAGGCTCATCTTATCATGGCAAGCCTGCCCAATGTGGAGCTACAACACCATCTTAGCAGGCTGTGGCGTGAGTTTTTCTATCTAAACCAACACCATTATTTGGAACAAATGGCACTGTTATTTAACGAACTTCTATGCCAACGTCTCCAAGACGTATTAAAAAAACAAGGCGAAAACGTCAAAAACATCGTCCTATCCGAGATTTATAAACGTCGCTTACAAGCACTCATCACATGGGACAGTCAGCACACCAAGGCAGACGTGGCAACACTGATAGAAAAAGGCTTCTAAACCCACCCTAGTACCCTTAGCCACGCCATGCCCACCGCCATGCCTATCATGCTCACCACCGTGGTAAATGCCAAAATGTTCGCCGCCAAGACATCATTGCCACCCATCGCCTTTGCCATGACATAGCTTGCAGCGGCAGCAGGGCTTGCCACCATGACAAACAGCACGCCAAACTGTACAGGCGGTAGGGCAAACGCCACACCCACACCCACTACAAGCAGTGGAGCGACAATAATCCGCCCAATACTCGCCTGCATGGATACGCCCGATAAGCCCAGCATGGATTTGATGTCCAAGGTTGCCCCTGCACATATCAAGGCAAGTGGCAAGGCAATGTTTGATAGTAGCTGACCTGTTTTGGCAATCGGTGTAGGTGGTAAAGGCAAGCCCACGCCTTTATAGATAAAGGCAGACACCAAGGCAATGATGAGCGGATTTTGAAAAATTTTGATGATGATGTCCCGACTTTGGGCGGATAACCCCTTACTCTGGCTCGTGCGTGATAGCGTAATAACCGATAAAATATTATATACCAACCGAACTT
>NZ_MXAP01000094.1 GCF_002027555.1 Moraxella equi | reverse complement strand
GGGTTTGTGGGGTGTATGTTTATAGCCTTTCCTTTATTTATTATAATGTTGTTTAATTTTTAGTTCCGTAGAGTGCTTACCAAGCACCGATATTTCACACCATGAGAGTATGGGAATAATTATATCATAAACTTAACCTTAAAAAGAATGGATTGTAAATGATTTTCAATTATATTACAGCCCCACAACCTTTGAACAGCATCATGGCACAACCTGCCAAAACTTGTTATAATACCCCTTTTATTCACAGCCTGTCGCCATGAATGACCGCTTAGCCTGCCTGCCGATTTTATTTAACACCCTAACCCTTGACCGCCTGACCTCCACCCAAAAAATCATCGTCCAGCAGATAGACGAACTTTTGCCCCAGACCCAGTGCGGTCTGTGCGGACACCCAGACGGCTGTCTGCCCTATGCCTATGGCGTGGCGGTGCGTGGCGAGCCTCACAACTTATGCGTGCCGGGCGGTCAAGCGGTAACGGACGCCATTAGCACGGTGCTTGCCGAGCATGGCGACCCACGCCCCACCCTGAGCGCCACTGCCAGCAAATGGGCAACCGACCCTGCTACCGACCGCCCCGTGGAGGTACGAGCCATCATCCATGAGAACGACTGTATCGGCTGCACCAAATGTATCCCTGCCTGTCCTGTGGACGCCATCATCGGCACCGCCAAGCACATGCACACCATCTTAACCGACCTATGCACAGGGTGCGAGCTGTGCCTACCGCCCTGCCCTGTGGACTGCATTCGCCTAGAAGTACACCCACGCACCATCACGGCAGAGGGGCGAACGGACGAGCAGGCACATCTACGCACTCGCTATCATCGCCATCTTGACCGTGTCGCCCAAAGTATCACGGACGGCACCAAACCTGTGGTCAGCTCGGTTGAGTCGGTCATGGCGAACGTCATGAGCGAGCCAAGTGGCACACCCATGGACAAAGACACTGCCAAAAACGCCATTGAACTTGCCAAAATCCGCACCCAAATCAAAAAACTCACCAAACAGCTAAGCGTAAAAAACAACCCTGCCATACAAGATGAACTTGACAATTTAACGCAGAAATTGCGAGAATCAGAGCAATAACCCCACGAGCCACGCCATGTCATTAGAAAATATTCGCCTAGAAAATCTGGGTAATGCCCATGAAATAGACCCTGCCACGCACAAACAGCTTGACCTAGTCAGACGCTTGGAGAAGTCAGGCTATATCTTTGCCACCGACCCCAAAGTCGCCACCGACCTTGCTCGCTCATCAGACGGCACGCCCACCGATAAGCTCATCTATCGTGCCACGCTCATGGACAGTCAAGGCGACTTGCAAACCGCCCTGCACAAAGGCGATTTTTTGGTGAAGGGTGTCGGCAGGCTCTATGCAGGTATCTCGTTCGTGGCTGGGTTTGTGGGCGTACTTGGACTGCTTAGCACGCACGTGGTTAATTTTTTCTATGTACTGCTTGGACTGCTCGGCTGGCATACGGTTACGCTTATTTTGTGGTTTGTAGGACTAAACAACCCCAACCGCTATTCTGGTATTTATGGCATACTAGACCGACTTCGCCCCAAATCCGCCATAGAAAGTGAAGCCTTTGACATCTATCAAGAAGAATTTCAAAAAAACACCGCATGGCAAATCGGCAAAGTCATTCACAAGGCGTGGCTCTGTGGCTTGGCAGGCAGTGTGCTTGCCCTGCTCATGCTGTTTTTGTTCAAAAGCTATGCCTTTATGTGGGAGTCCACGCTGTTATCCCAAAGCCATTTTGCCATGATTTTAAAGGGTTTGGGCTTTGTGCCGAGCCTGTTTGGTTTTGAGATGCCCAGCCAAATCAGCCTATCTCGGGGCGATGTTCCCCCTGCTCGCCTTGCCACACTCATGATGTTGTCCGTGGTGGTCTATGGCATGATACCCCGCCTGTGTGCTTACCTGCTGTGCCATTTTAATGCCCGTGAGCGTTTTGCCATTAACCCCAATTTATATTATTACGAAAACTTACTTCGCACCTTTAACCAAACCATCGTTGATAAAGACGACTTCACCCCACGCACGCCAACACCCACCAAAACCGCCCTTAGCACTCACAAAAAAGTCGTGGCAACCTTAGAGTGGGCAAGCGATGATGAGCTATGGCACGGACTGACCGATGATGTCAAAAACTTAGGAGCGGTTGATACCAAA
Organism: Moraxella equi; assembly: GCF_002027555.1. Classification (GTDB taxonomy): domain Bacteria; phylum Pseudomonadota; class Gammaproteobacteria; order Pseudomonadales; family Moraxellaceae; genus Moraxella; species Moraxella equi. The sequence goes on along the minus strand of NZ_MXAP01000094.1, from coordinate 10,572 downwards.
GAAGACGTGCTGTATCTCACCCAAGTCGCCAGCACCCTACACGCCCAAATCCTGCTCGGCGTGGACTGCCGTATCCTACCTGATAGGGGCGTGCTTAGAAAAGTGGATTTGATTCGCCAAAATAGCGATTATGGCGTGATTGTCAAATTCTTACACAGTGGCGGTTATGTCAATGAATGGCGAGACGCATTAAATGAGCGAAATATTGAACAGATAAATTGATAAACTTTAATTTTAATTTAAAACGGTAACTGATTGATTATTAGCTAATTATTTTGAGTTGTAAGGGTGAATACAATTCGCCCTTGATAAATCAATTATTTACACAAAGTTAAGAATAAGGCTTCATTAATAAAAACGGGGCAACTTCAATCAGTCCCGTTTTTTCATGATTTTTAAAGGGCAGTCTTTTTTTAATAATACACCATTCATCATTCTCATAATACGCTAAAATATCCAAATCCATAGGCACTTTTAAAATAGCCACTTTTTTCAACATATCTTTTTTTAAATTATCATGCTCTCGTCCGCATTGTGTTTCTATGTTTTTTAATAAACCATTAAACTCATCATAATTCATCGTCTTGTATAACTTTATCATCATCACGGCATTATGATAGATGAGTTCTGTTTTGCCTGTAAAATCTTTACCAATGATTACAGACGACAAGTCCACATCGCCCCATGACTTTAATTCATCAAGGGCGATTTTAAAACTCATCTGGCTGCCATGATTACTGCCTAAGGCGATGATATATTGGTTTATCATTTTTATTTACAATTTATGATAATTTAAAACACTTATGCAGATTTATGGCGAATGATTTTTACGCCCACGCTATCTGCTTGTTTTATGGCGTTCGGTTTATGAATGGTGAGCGTAATGGTTTGGCAAGGGTAATGGGCGAGCAAGTATGTGCAAATCTCTTCGGCAAGTTTTTCTAATAACTTCGCCTGTATCTTATGGCATAGCCGTTCTATGTCTTCGCACACCGTTTTATAATTTATGGCATACGCCACGTCATCGCTTTGGCTCGCCTGCGTTATGTCGCAAGTCATTTCACAATCTATGACTAGCGATTGCTTAATGGCTCGCTCCCAATCATAGACACCGATAAGGGTGTTAATCTTTAAACCTTGAATAAAAACAATGTTGTTCATTATCTGTCTCATTTATAAAATTGATATGTCGCATTTGTAGGGGAAAATTACAATTTGCCCTTTGTTTAAAATCTTAATTACCATTGATAAATTGATATTTGACAAATATAATTTATACCCATAATATTAAATTAAATCAATGTTTTCTATGTTTTACCATATCCACACTAAATATAATAAGCCCAAGCCAAATCAGCCCAAATATCATTAGGCGTTTTAAATCAATCGGTTCATGATAATAAAACACCGCAATCATAAAGACAATGCTTGGCGTTAAATAACCCAAAAAGGATAAAGTATTAAAACTGACCAGTTTGGTTGATTGGTTGTATAATAAAAGCGGAATGAGCGTGATTGGACCTGCCAAAGCCAGTAGCCAAATGTCATAAGATACCCAAAATGCCAAATTTGAACTTGCCACATCAGCACCGACAAGCCATATCAAGCACAAAGGCAATAACAGCGCCGTCTCAATAAATAAGCCGTCAATGGCATTAAAAGGCGTTTGGCGTTGCAATACTCCATAAAAGGCAAAGGACAACGCCAAAATCAAACTCACCCACGGCACACCGCCAAACAGCACCACCTGAATGCCAACGGCAAGCACGGCAAGGGCGACAGCGATTTTTTGCAAAAGTCGCAAGCGTTCTTTAAAGATGACAAGCGACAGCCCCACGCCCATTAAAGGATTGATAAAATAGCCAAGGCTTGCTTCAAGCACCCTATCATTTGCCACCGCCCACACATAGGTCAGCCAGTTTGTGCCAATCAAGAGAGCTGATACAAAGGTTAGGCACAGCCATTTGGGATTTTGGCGGATTTGGGCAAGCCAAGCCGTCCGTTTTCCGATGATGACAACAAGGCTTAACACCACAAACGTCCACACCACCCGATGAACGATGACTTCAACAGCATGATAACCGTCCAACAGCTTAAAATAAAAGGGAAAATTACCCCACATCAAAAACGCCAAAAGAGCCGTCATTAGCCCTTTTGGGGTTGTGCTTATGGTAGGTTTATTGCTCATTTTTTATCAATCATTTGTTAAAAATCTTACGCCTTGATATTGAACGATTTTGTCATCATTGGTAATCAAGCACAAATCATCAATCATTGATTGAGCAATTAGCATTCTATCGAAAGGATCCTTATGAATGATTGGTAAATCCTCCAAAATTTTGGTGTATTTGTGGTCAATACCCAATTCCAAAAACCCATTTTCAAGCAACCTTTGATATAATTTTACAGTATCAAATTTAAAACCGTCTTTTTTCAAGTTGGTTTTTAAGGCAATTTCCCATAAATTAACCGTACTAAAATAAACAATATTTTCTGGATTTTCCAATATGTCAGCAACGGTTTTTGATAATTTATTGGGTTCTCTGGCGAGCCAAATGACAATGTGTGTATCAAGCAAATATTTCATCAGTCAAATTTCTCATCAAAACTTTCTTCAAACATTGCCATCACTTCATCATCACCCCAATGAATGTCATCAGGGATTACCCCTTCGCCAAGCATAAAACCCAATTTGCGTTTTTTTGGCAGGTTGTTTTGCTTAGTCAAATTGGGCAAAAATTGCCCAATTTCTTGCCCTGATTGCTTGACGGAGATTTTTTCGCCTTTTAATAAGGCGTTTTTGACCGCTTGCCAATCAATAAATTCTTGACTGGTAGAACCCAAATCAATGCTTAACATGGCTTACTCCACCACTTCCAAATTCAGCCCCGCTTCTTTTACCAACTTGGCAAAATTCGGGAAACTGGTTGCCACCGTCTCCGTGCCGTTTATCACGATTTCATCAGATGCACGCAGGCTCGCCACCGCAAAGCTCATCGCAATTCTATGGTCGTGATGGCATTCAATCTCCCCACCGCCAAACACAAATTCGCTCTCGCCCTTGCCGACAATTTCAATGCCATCATCAAGCACCGTGCAGTCAATGCCAAGCGTTTTTAGACCGTCCGCCATTACCTGTATGCGGTCGGATTCTTTGACACGAAGCTCTTCCGCCCCACGCAAAATGGTCTTGCCAGTCGCACAGGCACTCGCGATAAAAATCACAGGAAATTCATCAATCGCCAATGGCACAAGGTGCAAAGGAATTTCAATGCCGTGCAATTTGCTTGATTTGACACAAATGTCCGCCACAGGCTCGCCACCGACAAGTGTTTGATTTTCAAGGGTAATATCCGCCCCCATTAGGCGTAAAATATCAATCACGCCCGTACGAGTCGGGTTAATCCCCACTTTTGGCAGTACCACATCGCCATTTGACGCAATCGCTCCCGCCACCATAAAAAACGCCGAACTTGAAATGTCCGCAGGCACTTCAATGTCGCACGCAGTCAGCGTACCACCCCCCATTAGGCGGATTTCGTTGCCGTTCTGCAAAGGCGTAACCTTGACATCATAACCAAAGGCGGTCAGCATTCGCTCGGTGTGGTCTCGGGTAATTTCAGGCTCAATCACCACCGTTTCGCCTTTCGCCCACAGCCCCGCCAAAAGTAGGCACGACTTGACTTGGGCGGACGCCATTGGCATTTCGTAATGGATGGCGGACAGCGTTTGACCGCCTGTAATCGTCATCGGCGGTGTACCTTTGTCGCCTGTGGTCGCCACAACCGCCCCCATTTGGCGTAAGGGTTTGGCGACTCGCTCCATTGGTCGTTTGGATAGGCTTGGGTCGCCAGTCATCGTGCTGTCAAAGCTCTGAGCGGACAAAATCCCCGACAACAGTCGCATACTCGTGCCAGAATTGCCCATATCAAGCTCTCTTTGTGGGGCTTTTAGCCCATTCATTCCCACGCCATAAATCGTTACCTTGTCGCCGTCTCGCTCAATCTGCACACCCATATCACGAAAGGCTTGCAAGGTGGAAAGGGCATCTTCGCCTTCCAAAAAATTGGTAACACGAGTAACGCCATTCGCAAGCGAACCAAACATAATGGAGCGGTGCGAAATGGATTTGTCAGGGGCGACTTTATGCGTGCCTGTAAAGGTGGTGCTGGGGGTGAGTTTGTATTTCATAGGGTTTTCCTAAAAAAAGGCTTGTTAATTTGTTGGGGGTAAGGTGCTTGATTTTGAACAAAAAGTACGCACCGTTTAGAAAATTAAACTTTATCCAAAAGTTTTCTTAATAATTCAATTTCTTTATCTTTTTGGGCAAGTAATTCATCTTTATGAGAAATAATTAACTTTAATTCTTTAATTTCAGAAACCAGACTTTGGTCGCTATTATAATAATTATTGCTATAATTTTCACTAATTTGACAAATAAAATTTTTATTATCCAATAATTCATTAATTTCAACACCAAATAAAGTCGCTATGTCATTTAATCTTTCCAAGTTTGGCATACTCTCGCCCCTTTCTATTTTGGCATACCCATTTCTAGTAATGCCTAATTTTTCCGCCATTTGCTCTTGCGTCCAGTCGTTTTGCTCTCTTAACTCACGAATGGTTTCAACATTTATCATAAAAATACCCATATTTTTTAACAAAAGACCACTCACAGTTGTCAAATGACAAGTGCAGGTTGGTTTAAAAATAAAATAAATTATTGTAACATATAATAGTTGAAATTCAAAATTTTTTGGAGATTTTTTGTGGAAGTTCTTATATTTTTTGGCGGTCTTGCAGGTATTGTTATTTTGTTTTATCTATTTTCTCAAAACAATCAAGACAGTCAAGGCTCAAAATTAAGCCACGCCAATAATTACAATAGAGAAATTGCACTAGGATTAGAGTGCCTATCCAAAAGCTATCAAGAAACAATCAATATTGTAAATAGCGATGGATTTTACTCATCAAACCAAGATAAAAATGCTTGGGGTTATGCGTTTGAACTAGAAATTGCTTATTTTCAACTAATTATTTTCACACATTGTATCACGCTATACGAAATGTACCCTACCGATATGATGCGTTATGCCGTAGCAAGCAACCCCAGCAGGAACAGAAATAGAGACAGTCAAGTTTTAAACAATATTACACAATCCAATGAAGCCATACAAATAGAAAATTTAAGAGAAAAAAGACGAAATATTACCAAAGGTATTGAAAATAAGTGGATTGAGTTGATTTTAAAAATTTATGGATTAAGCCACAATGAAAGCAATATTGCTATTGTAAAGAATTTTTTGCAAGAAAGATATAATTTTTATGTGGATATACTGGAACAACAAAGGAACAAAAAGAAAGCAGTTTACAATGGCGATTTTTATATTCAATTCTTAGACTTTTGCGAAAAACATTATGAATTTCGTAGCGAGCGTGGTTTTGAGCAAAACTATATTCCCGTTTTTCTGCAAATGTATCAAAATTTCTTAGAGCAGGCTTCTAAGGAAAAACTAGGTGCAGAATTCATATACACCAAAGATGATATAGACCCATACCTAAAAATGAGAGCTGGTAGCCTTAAAAATGAAATACTTGCCCCTTGGAATTCCGCTGTCAAATATAGACAAATGATTGGCGATAATTTATTACCGAGTAGTTATTAGGATTTTACCAATGTCAAACAATCGTAAAAAATTTCCAATTTGGATACCTATCATATCCTTAGTATTAGCAATTATTTTAAATCCAAACGCAGTACAAATGCTCAGTCGTGGAATGATTTCATCTGGAATGATTGATATTTTTGGAGCATTTTTATTGTACTGCTTTTTGTTGTATATTGGCAATGCTATTTTTAATTCAACTAAAAAGTGAGTTTATTTATGGACATTATGACAATCATTAAACTTATTGTGATATTTGTTTTTGCTAGTATTGGTGCAAATTATGTGAAAAATAAGTTTAAAAGTAATTTTTTTATTACGCACCATTTTTTAATATTTGGTGCGTAATACGCACCTTACACACACCATTTTATAAATTTTTCAACTTCTCTTTCTCAATAAGCAACCGCCCAAAATGTTCCCGAGCGTTTTTGGCAATTTCAAAAGTTTTTAATAAATCATCAGAACTATCATTTTCAATGGCGGATTTTAATTCGTTTAGGATAGTTTGATAATTTTCCAAACCCTTTAATACCGCCTGTTTATTTGCCAAAAATATGTCGTGCCACATAATTGGCGAGCTTGCCGAAATACGGCTAAAATCCCGAAAACCACCGCCCGCATAGCGAAAAATATTGAGACTTTCTTCATCTTTGGCAAGCTGATAAGTCAAAGCATAGGACAATAAATGCGGTAAATGACTGGTTAATGCCAGCACTTCATCGTGTTTATCACAGCTCATAAAATCCACGCTTGCCCCAAGTGCTTGCCAAAGCGTGGCGATTTTATCCACCATTGTTTGATTATTAAATGCGTGTGGACAAATGATGAGCTTATGAGCTTTAAATAACTCGCCATTTCTTGCCATAAAGCCCGACTTTTCCGCCCCTGCAATGGGGTGAGCCAAAACCAAATTGGGCGGTAATTCGCCAAAAATATCGTGGGCGTCCTTTAAAATATTACCTTTGGTGCTGGCGGTATCGCTGATGATGATATCGTTTGGCAATAGTTTATCATCAATGGCGGTTTTGATTTGCGATAATATATTTTTAACCGCAAAAGCAGGTACAGCAATGATGATACATTCACAATCTTTTAATATACCTGTCCCTGCCAAAGCGAGTAAATCATCATCGCCATTTGCAATTAACTTATTGTTAATGGCGTTATCAATAACCGATTTATCAAAATCTATGGCATACAAGTGATTAACAAGGCGATTATCAATAATCCCCTGTAAAACACTACCGCCGATTAAGCCTAAGCCAATGATAAGAATATTGTTAAACATAGTTTTTGCGGTTTTTTAATTTCATAAATATTTTTGACGAATACCAATCAAAAAGATGAATTGGGCTGTTTTAAAAATTCAATTTCATCAGGCGTAGAAATTCTTCCCAAAATCTCATTGCGGTGTGGATAACGCCCAAATTTATCAATAATCACTTTGTGCTTTAATTCAAAATCCAAGGTAGTGTTATCGCTGAATTTTTCAAATAACGGTACAGCTTGTTCGTGAATAAGTTTAGACTCTGAATGCATAAAAGGCAATAAGGCAAAATTGCGTTCGCTGACTGACAATTGAGCAAATTCTTTTTGCACAATCAATTCTTGAGCTAAGACAATCGCCATACCATCTTGGGCAAAGGATTTTGGCGTATTTCTATAAATATTGCGAGAGAATTGGTCAAGGACGATGATTTCCGCCAATCGCCCTTGTACTGTATCTCGCCACTCATAACATTCGCCAAGACCTGCCTTGATGAGCAGTTCTGAAAATTTAGACTTTAACAGCGTATCAAATTCATCGCTTTTGGCAAACCAAAAAGGCTTGGCATCGTCAGAGAACCAAAAATCAAGCACCGCCTTTGCGACATCATCCATCAAATCACCGCCTTTGGATATGACCCTAACACTCGCACGTCTTTGGCGATTTTGGCGATGTCGTCAATGGCATTTTTGACATTCTCATCATTGATGTGTCCTACCATATCAATAAAGAACACATATGCCCATTTGTTTGGACGCTCTGGACGGGTCTCAATGCTCGTCATGGATACGCCATGTTTTTTTAGAGGTTCTAGTAGCTCAATCAACGCCCCCGCACGGTCTGGACTTGACACGACGATGGACGTTTTGTCTTGACCGCTTGGGGCAACGGTTTCGTGTCCGATGATTAAAAAGCGGGTGGTGTTGTTGGGGTTGTCTTCAATGTTTTCATAAAGTTTGTGCAAGCCATATTCTGCCACCGCCACATCGCCTGCAATCGCTGCTGAGTGCCATTCGTTTTGTAGGCGTTTGGCGGCTTCGCCATTAGATGATACCGCCACCCGTTCCACATTAGGGAAATTGACATCAAGCCAATGACGGCACTGAGCAAGCGACTGCTGATGGCTATAAATGCGACTTAGGCTGTCCACTTTGGTGTGTTCGGCGACTAGGAAGTTATGATGAATGGGCAGTTCCACCTCACCGATGATTTTTAGGCTTGACCCCAAAAATGCATCCAACGTATGATTGACCACGCCCTCAGACGAGTTCTCCACAGGGACAACGCCATACATGGCAGAGCCTGCCTCCACTTCACGAAAGACATCGGTAATCGTGGCAAGCGGTACGGTGGTTGCTGCCTTACCAAAATGTTTTAGGGCGGCGGCATGGGTAAACGTACCAACAGGCCCCAAAAAGGCGACCTTTTGTGGGGCTTCAAGCTCCAAACACACCGACATAATCTCCCGAAACAGGCGTGCCATTTTCTCACCCGATAGGGGGCCTGTGTTGCGAGCCATGACTGCTTTTAGCACTTGGGCTTCACGTTCGGGGCGATAAAAAATGGGGTGATTCTCGTGGTTCTTTTTGGCAATCGCGACCTGCTGGGCGATGCTGGCTCGCTCGTTGATAAGTCGTTGAATTTGTTCATCAATACTGTCAATCTTGCCACGCAAATCGGTGATTTGGTTGGTATCTAGGTTGGCTTTGGGGGTTTGCTTGCTCATGTCTGCCCTTTTTTTGTGCTAAAAATAGGTTAATGATACATGAAGATTGGGGGTTTGGGCAAATGTTTTTTGGGGTTTTATTTATAAAAATTTTCTTAATTTATAAAAACCATGTTATAATAATGTACACCTTAACGGCACACAAAGGAAAAAGATATGCAAGCTACCGAACGTATTAGTTTACGAGCCACCCCCCATGCCAAAGCCATGATTGAACAAGCCAGTCAGCTTATGGGCGTGAGTGTCAGTCATTTTATTTTAAGTACCATGTATGAAAAATCTCTTAATTTGGTCAATACCGCCCAAAAACACACATGGCAACCAGATGAAACTGATAGCAAAAAACTCATGATGTTATTGGAAAATGACAGAAAGCCCAATGACGAATTAATCTCATTGCTTTCTTTAAGCAATAATATCAAGGATAATACCAATGCTTGATATGTTGGCATTTGAAAGGCTAAATAAAAATCATGATAAGAAATCATTTGATTGCAATCACCCTGATATTAATGCTTACCTTAAAGCAATCGCCAATCAACATATCAAAAAGAATATTGCCCAAATTCATGTTTTGATTGATAAAAATAAGCCGTCCACAATTATTGGCTTTTATACTTTATCGGCAATTGATGTGGAATTATCTTTAAAAGGCTATCCCAATAAAATTCCTGCAATGTTGATTGGGCGAATTGGCGTAGATAAATCTTATCAAGGTCAAGGTTTTTCAAAAATTTTATTGTCTCATGCTTTAAATAAAATCAAAACACTAAGTTTTGATGCTGGTATTGCTTTTGCAATTATTGATGCAAAAGATGATAATTTGGCAACTTATTATGAAAGATTGGGATTTATCAGAACCAATACACCTTTAAGATTTGCTATGGAAACCAAACTCATTCCCTGATTTACTCCTGCAACACCAACGCCACCACCCAATTTTGCCGATTAAAGTTACACGCCGTTTCATGATTGGGGCTACATTCTATCTCGCTTGGGGCGGGCAATATCGCCTTGCCGTCATCGTCCATAGGCATTTTGCGTAGCATGACGGTATGCAGCACATTACCGCCGATGAGCCAAATCTCACGATTTTCCTTATCAGTCTTAACCACAATATCACAATGAGCAGGCAAGCCACGTCCACTCTTTGCCAAATACTCGTCCAAATCCTGATAACTACCAATCAGCTCACGCCCATAACTTCGCACATAGCACAACATATCGCCCTGTTTTAGGAGGTGCGTTTTGGGGTCTTTCGTGCGATAATCGCCCACGCCCTGCCAAGATTTGGCGATATAATCAAAATGGCGTGGCGACACATAAAAATCCACGTCCGCCTGTCTCATCACATACGACACAAAGCCTGCCGACCATGCCACATCACTCACAAAGGCTCGGCAAATGTTGGTGCTGGCGTTCTCGCCCCTGTCCGCCTTGTCGCAACGCTCATAAGGCAACGCCCTATCAAGCCGTGCCAACGCCCCACTATCACGCCAATACGCCACCACACGCTCCCACGCTCGTGAGCCGTCTGTCAGGCGTGCGTTTTCGGATTCGTAATGACTGTATTTGGCGATTTGTCCGTTTGTGGTGATAAACGGCTCGCCCCATGCCTTGTGTTCACGCAGGGCGATCTGGGCGATACGTTCGGCTTTTGGAGTGTGTGGGGCAAATGTGGGCATGGGCGATTGCCACAAATTGCCTTGTGGATTACCCTGTGGGGCGTGCGTACTCACGCAAGCGGATAGGACTAAGGCGGTGCAGAGTAGGGGTAGAAGTTTTGGCATGGCGTTATATTTATTTAAAAGGAAATTTATTTTATCATTAAATGGGGGGTTTTAAAAAGGTAAAATAAAATTTTAACTTTAATTCATTTTGGTATTTAGGGGCGAATCACATTCGCCCAA
>NZ_MXAP01000093.1 GCF_002027555.1 Moraxella equi | reverse complement strand
TTTGGGTTCGGTTGGTATACTTCATCATCTGATTTCTAACCGCCAAATAACTTGTGCGGTCTTTATAAACACCCATGTCGGCAAATCGGACAGGGGCGGTATCATCACAATGCACGTAACGATAACGAGCCAAAGGTAACGGCACAAAATCCACCCCCGAGCCACCCCACGGCTGACACCGCAAAATCCGCTTAATGACAAGCGGTATGCCACGCACGCCATGCCATTTTAGGGCGTGTATGCCATAGACAGAACAGGTCGGGTAGAACCGACAGCGAGCGGGGGCAAGCGGACTGATTGCTTTTTGATAAAACTTAATAACAAGCAGTAAAAATTTGACAAGCATAATCAAAAATCACTGGGAATTATCAGCAGGGAATAGGGTAGATAATTTTTCAAAAATGTGGGTCAGCTCACCATGTAAGTCAGTCTCTTTTGTGTAGTCTTTCTTAACAATCAGCACCACGTCCACCACCCCAAGCATGGGGGCAACATGGCGAAAGTATTCACGAGTGAGCCGTTTTAGTCGGTTACGCATGACCGCAAGCTTAACCTTCTTTTTGGTAATGGCAAGCCCCAAGCGGGCGTGGGTTTGCTCGGACTCACCTGCTTGGACAAATAGAAGCAAATGCTCTGAGTGGATTTTTTTGATAGGATTATCAAACACCCGTTTAAAGTCATTGGGGCTAAGCAGACGCTGAGCTTTGGTAAAGCAAAATGGCGGGGTGGGTTGCTGTGGACTTGTCATGGCATAAACGTATTAAATCAAACTATCATACAAGGCTTAGTGTGTTTCGTCAATGGTTTATCCAGCATACAAAATCCTAAAGTTACAAACTTTTAAGGCAAAATTTGGACAAACAAAAGCACCCAAAAGGGTGCTTAATCTGTGATAATCTATAAGATTATACGGTCAGACGATGACGACCTTTGGCACGACGACGAGCCAAAACTTGACGACCGTTTTTGGTAGCCATACGAGCACGGAAACCGTGAGTGCGTTTGCGTTTTAGAACGCTGGGTTGGAATGTACGTTTCATAATTCACCTTAAGGTTGTATCACAGGCTCTGCAGAAGCCGTTTTTGTGATGGTTTATGTTTAACCAAACAGTTAAGCTACCAGACTGATTATCAATCAATGTGCTTATAAATTAATGTTTGGCGAAAAACCTACGGATTTTACTAAAAAGATGTGTCAAAGTCAAGTTAATTTTTTAAAAGTTTGGTTTTTTTGATGGTTTGTATTATGATATGTGATTTGTTTTGACAGTCAAAATATAGTAACTTTTAAATTATTTTAAAAAGTTATCCACAGATTTGCTACTGGCTTATTTTTTATTTTAATATAAAAATAATAATAATAAGGGTTTAATATTTCTGTGGATAAGTATTAAAATTTTATATAAATCATATATTTATATTGTTGGTAAACCTGTATATAACTTGTGGGTAAAATGTGAATAAGTTCTTTGTTTTACTTATCCACAAACTTATCCACAAACTTATCCACAAAAAATTATCGTTGAAAAATGTCAAATTTGTGGTATTATAGGCAAAAATTTAAGTGTGGGCAAGTTGGTATTTGATTAAAAATCATGCAATTACCAAGAATCGCAGGATTTTTCGCCCGATTTGTATTTTAATTATTTTTATCAAAAACTTATCGTTATGATTATTTTAAATCATAACTTTTGGTTTCTAATGATGTTTGAGTGAATGTAAACATGAAAAGTGGTCTGGCTGTGTTCTGGCTAATCACTTAAATTCGTTTTCAGTTAGATTTTGCTTACCCAAGTTTGTTATTTGAGTTAATTTATCATGCAAAACATATCGCTATTCGATGAAGTCATGCCGGAACATCTACCGTCTGATAAGGTGGGTGCTGGTATGGATGTGAGTGTTGGTCAGAAAAATGACGCCCCTGCTGTCGATGAAAAAGGCGTGGCGGATAATGGGGTGGGTGATGACGACATGATTGGCGATGTTCAAAAGCATGATGTCGATGCTGAGCTGTTTTGGCAGTCGTGCTTATCTGAGCTAAAACATGAACTCAAAGAGAGCGAGCTGAACCAATGGCTACGCTCTTTGAAGCCTGTATTTGCTGATGAGATGCTGGTATTGTTCGCCATTAATGATGTGTTTATCCGTCGCATTGAGACGCATTATTATGACAAAATCTGTGCGGTGGCGGCACGTCTGGCAGATGGTGGCAGTCAGGATGTGTCAGGTGTCGCCCTTCGGGTCATGCCCCTTGTGCCAAAAAGCGACAAGACAGATAAATCCCCTAAAAAACAAAAGTCCAAATCACCCAAAAAGCCGACAAGCATCGAGGAGAGTCAGCCCTTAGAAGAGCGGTTTACCTTTGAAAATTTTGTCAAGGGTAAGTCTAATGCACTGGCATATAACGCCTGCCAAGAGCTAACCAAAAATCTGACCGATAAGGCTGCCAAGCACGACACGCATTTGTATTTTATCTATGGTTCATCAGGGCTGGGTAAGACTCATCTTATGCATGCGGTGGCTCATCGTTATGAGCGTGCTGGGCTTTTGGTGTGTTATTTTAGTAAAGATCAGTTTTTTAAGGTGACCATTAACGCCTTGCGTGGGGGTGAGGGTGGGGCGGATTCTTTGCTTCGGCGGATTTGTCAAGCAGATTTGCTCATCGTTGATGACGTGCACATGATTAACAACAAAAACGGCCCGAAAGTCTCGCAGTTTTTGATGGCGCTATTTGGCGAATTCACCAAAGGTGATAAACGCTTGATTTTGGCATCTGACAGACCGCCATCCCAAATGCAGGATTTTGACACACGCTTTTTGTCACGCTTTGAGGGTGGATTGTCGCTTGCCATTGAACCGCCTGACATTGAAATGCGTATGCAAATTTTGCAAAAAAAGGCGACTTTGCTTGGCATGGAGCTGCCTAAAGACTGTGCGATTTTTATGGCACAAAACATGCCCCCCGATGTCCGCCGATTAGAAGGGGCGTTAAACCAAGTGCGTGCCAATGCTCTATTGGTGGGTGGTGAGGTGACACTCTCGCTGGTGCGTCACGCCATCAAAGACCGTATTGAAGCACGAGCGAGGGCGGTCAATGCAGAGAACATCCGTGACTTAGTGGCGGAGTATTATGGCGTGTCGGTCAAAGATTTGATTGGTAAAAAACGGGCCCGTAATATCGCTCGCCCCCGTCAGATGGCGATGGCACTGGTGCGTGAGCTGACTCAAGACAGTTTTCCTGAGATAGGGCAAGTGTTTGGCGGACGAGACCATACCACGGTTATGCATGCTTGCGAGAAAATTAGTGAACTGCGAGCTGAGGAGTCATCGGTAGAAAAAGATTACCAAGCCTTACTTGCCACGCTTGAATTTGCCTGATGATAATAGCCATCATGAAATGCGGTGTGAAGTTTGTTATAATAGACGTATTAGGGCGTGCTGAACATTGATAACATTATTTATAAAAACGATGAAAATTTAACACTTTTGTCAATTTTTGCATGAAAAATGGCTAAATCTGGTTTTTCTGCGTCAAAATCCTTGTTGATATTGCAATATCAACTGCGGACTTTTCCTTGAAAAACGGGCGATTTCCCCTATTTTTCATTGCAAATACCAATATTCAACACGCCCTACATTTTTGTAAATATTAAGGATTTTTATGAAATTAGTCATTGATAAAGCCCTGCTCATCAAAGCCATGACGCTCATCATTGAGGCGGTGGATAATCATCACCAAATGGCGATTTTAGGCAACCTAAAACTCGTGTTAGAACCACAAAGCCTGACGATGACCGCGTCCGATTTGGAGGTGGAGCTGACCAATGTCATCAGTCTGCCTGAGGGGGCGTGCGTGACGGCAGGGGCGGTAACCATTCCTGCGGATAAGTTCTTTGGTATTTGTAAAGCTCTGCCTGATAATATGGTCAGCATTGAAGTGGCGGGCAGTCGCTGTCACATCACCAGTGGTAAGGGTAAATACATGCTCAGCACGCTACCTGCTCAGGATTATCCAAGCATTGGCGAGCCACGTTCAGAAAAGCTGGTCAAAATCGGACGCGATACCCTATTTAATCTTATCAAGCACACCCGCTTTGCCATGGCGACCCAAGACGTACGTCACTACTTGACAGGACTGCTCTTTGAGATTGAGGGCGACAAACTGACCGCGGTGGCAACCGATGGACATCGTTTGGCGGTGGCGTATCAAACTTTGGCGGACAGCCATGATGAAACCAAAGTCATTATCCCTGGTAAGGCGGTCAGTGGGTTAGAAAAGCTCTTGACCGACCTACTAAAAACCGCCGAAGAAAATGGCGACATGGTAACTTTGGGGTTAGATAACGACTTTTTGACCGTCAGTTTAAACTTTGGCGGGCAAATGATGATATCTTTGACCGCCCGTTTGATTGAGGGTAAATTCCCCGACTATCGCCGTGTCATGCCAACCAATAACGATAAAATCGCCATTTTTAATAAAGACAGCATGGTCGAGGTCTTGCGTCGGGTGGCGGTGGTAAACACCAAAGACTCTCCTGGTGTGCTATTGCACTTTGCCAAAAGTGAGACGGTGGATGTCATCTCCACCAACCGTGAGCAAGATGAAGCCAGAGAAGAGGTGGCGGTCAATTACACAGGTGAGCCGATTGAGATTTCATTTAATGAGTCCTATTTGCGTGCTGTGTTAAATGTGTTAGAGGGCGACATTCGCCTAGAAATGGTACATCCGACCAGTCCGACACGCATTTATCAAGTGGGCGATGACCGCAATTATCAATATGTCGTCATGCCCATGCGTGTGTGATGGGCAGGGCATGATCACACAGCTTCAAATCACCCACGTACGCAACCTAGCTCAGATAAGTCTGACACTCGCTGATTGTAATGTGTTCGTGGGGTGTAATGGCAGTGGCAAAACATCGCTTTTAGAAGCGGTGTTTTTGTTGTCTCGGGGTAAAACTTTTCGTCATCACGAACCCAAACGTTACATCAGTCATCATCAAAAATCCTGCACGGTGTGGGCGATGACAGGGTCTGACATGCTGGCGGTGCAAAAAAACTTAGATGAGCGACAGCTGGCAACGACGGTGTTAAAACTCAATGGGCAAACCGTGACAACCCAAAGTCCACTGACTTATGCCTTGCCAGTGTTGCCCATTGACCCCAGTGGGATGACGGTGTTAGAAGAGGGCAGTCATGCCAGACGGCAGATGTTGGACTGGCTGACGTTTCACGTGAAACAGGAGTTTTATGGAGAGTGGCTTGCCTATCAGCGACTACTCAAGCAGCGAAATCTATTACTAAAATCGCCCCGTGTGCGTGAGCGAGCGGGCGAAGTGCGGGCATGGGACAGTCAGCTGGCACATCATGCAGACAAACTACACCAATGTCGGCAGGCGGTCTTTGAGCGGTGGCAGGTGTGCTTTGATGATATGATGGGGCGACTACTACCACATTATCAGGGCGATATTTATCTGTCTTATCAAGCAGGCTTTGATGATAAGACAGGACTACTCTCTATATTGGCGTCTCGCTTGGACTCTGACATGGAGCTGGGTTATACTCGCGTGGGGGCTCACCGTGCTGATATGATGGTGATGTTAAAGCAGTCTGGCGATGGCGGACACATCAAAAGTCAGGCGGTGGATGTGCTCTCTCGGGGCGAGAAAAAACTGCTCATCATCGCCCTAAGACTCTCACAGCTACAAGTGATGTGTGCGTATCAGCAGATACAGCCTGTGGTGCTTGTTGATGACATTGATGCGGAGCTTGATGTGGGGGCGATGGATTTGCTACTTGATACGCTACTGTCACTGCCTTGTCAGCTCATGATAACCAGCTTACAAGATGAGACGGTAGAGATAATCGCCGAAAAAATATCAGCCCTGTATGAGCCGAAGAGCCTTAAAAAGTTTCACGTGAAACAGGGTGAGATTACAGCAGATGGGTGTTTCACGTGAAACAAGAATGTGTAATAAATAAGCGATAAAAAGAGCTTGGTGTTTAAGCTCTTTGTTTTATTAAGGCTTTTCCACTTGTGTCTTAATCTCTTGGACGGCTCGCCATGCTTGGTCTATTGCCCCATCAGCATAAGGCATCCAGTCGGCATCAGAGTTTGCCATGTGGATGTTACCATGAGCTTGTTTGACGCTATCTGGTGTTTTCTCAGCACTATCATCTTTGTCAAATAAGACGTTGCGTTCATAGCTGTATCCATGTCCCCAGCGGTTGATGGTGATGGCAAGAATCTTGTCGTCAAGATTCTCTCCTGCCACGTCGTACATCTCACGCAGTTGGTCAAGGGCTTGCTTTTCTAGGTCGTGATAATTGGCTCGGTACAGCTCGGAGCGTCCGATTTTACAGGCTTCACGCACGTCTTTGCCTGCACCATAAGGTACAGCAATGCGTGCCATATGAATAACCATAGGCTCACTCGGGTCTTTGGGGTAGTGATAACCGCCCATGCTTACAGGATAATCTATCATGATAAAGCAATAAGGGGCTTTAGGGGCGTAAAACTGCCATGCACCGAGCTTTTTAAAGGCTTGCCAATCCTTGACCAAGATTTTGGTATAAATCATTGGCACACGGATGTTTTGTAAGTGGTCATCCTTTTGGGACTGAGGTAGGTTGTTATCGATAAATGGTATCATGCCATGCTGACATGCTAAGATGCAGTGATGAGCGTCCACACGGTGGAGTTTGCCGTCTTTTTTGTAGCCTATCATCACGCCTTTTTTGTCGCCGGTTTCGATATTTTTGACTTGGACGGCGGTGGCATTTAGGCGGATATTGACAGACTGCTCGGGCGTGTCAAGCTTGGTGTAGTCAAATTTGTCCAATACGATGGCTTCCATCTCGCTTTTGCCGTTGGCGTGGTCGGGGTTGGCGACAACTGCGGGTATCATCTTTTTAACCAGTAGGCGAGCGATGGAGGCGTTGCCATCAGGAAAGTGAAAAATATAAGGTTCGCTCTCGCCATCGTCATCGGCTTCTAGCCCTGATAATTCAAGTCCTGCATAGCCTTCATAAAAGGCATTATAAGCTGACAGACCATCAATGTTAAATCCCCAGTATTCCAAACAAAGCTCTTCCATATACGCCATCGCTCCTTGGGGAAGTTTGACGTGGTCTTTTAAAAATTTGTCGTAACTGATGGATTGTAGATAGTCTTCTCGCTCGCCCGGTGTCATGTCGCCCAAATAGTCTTTGGGAGTGGTGTATAGCTCTATCAAGGCGGTTTTGTCCGTATCTGATAAAGGAGCTTTGGCAAACAGCTCTGTGGCGTTGTCAGCATTGGGCTCATCGGACAGTACCACACTTTGTCCAAAGGTGGCTTTATTAAAAAACACGCCCTGCTTGTTCATGCCTAGATTTTTAAAATAATCTTGGTCATAATAGGTATAGAATTTTTGTACATCAATACCAAGCTCATTGAGTAGTCCCATGGCTTCATCGCTATAATCGCTTGGGGTGTCGATGGATTCACTACCGCCATAGCTGATGCGAAAGATGTCTTTACCATCAACACTCTCGCTAAACTCATTGCGTTTGGCATGACCGCCGAAGTCATCATGGTTATCTAATACCAAGATTTTGGCACTGGGAAACTTTTTTTGGTAAAAATAGGCGCTGGCAAGACCGCTAATGCCTGCCCCGACCACAACCAAATCTACCGTCTCTGACACGCTCTCGCCTGAGACGTCAAACTGTACTTTTTTCCATGCCATCTCATGAGCGACATCATAACTGCCTGCATGATTGCCACGCAAGCCTGTCAGTTCGGGTGGATAGTTGGAGCTGGTTTTGGCGGTTGGCGGTGGAGTACCGCCACTGGTTTTGGGGGCGTCTGCCTGTGGCGTGGGAGTGTCATCACTGCAAGCGGTCAGTGTGCCTGTGGCAAGGGAGGTGATGAGTAGGGCTGAGCCGTTTAAAAAATCACGGCGAGTGATGCGTTTGTTCATTATTTAAGCAGGTGATAAAAAGATAGATTGTAACGCAAAATTTTAAAAAATCAATGAAAAAGTGATGGGTATAGATAGAAGTTTTTGAAAACGATAAAACCCCAACTTGCGTTAGGGCTTACCGTATGGGTTTTGCAGTCCGTCCATCATCCGTGGTTCATGTATCAGCGGTCATCCGTGGCGGCGTATCCATTTGCCGTCTTCCTTGCTGATGGGTGTATTATGCCAAAAGTTATCTTGTAAGAAAATACGCAAAAATCGCAAAGTTTTGTAAGTATATGCTCACAAACGCAAATCATGCCCCAAACTCCTTTATCAACGCTCGCACGTCCAATATCAGCAAAATGACAAAGGCAATCATGGTGGCACCTTGTGTAAAATGGATGAAAATGGACAAATCGGGGCGTGGATTTGTGCCTATCAAACACCCCCAAAACTTGTTATAATAGCACATTTATCATTCTCATACAGTAGGATATTATGGATACCCAAGCCACAAGCTCTAATGCCATCAACCACACCGCCATCTACCAAAAACTTGCCACAGACCATGCCGTGCGTGCCGAGCAGGTTCAAGCCTTTGCTGATTTGCTGGACGAAGGGGTGAGCGTGCCATTCATCGCCCGCTATCGTAAGGACAAGACAGGCGGACTTGATGATGACATGCTTCGCACCCTAGAAAAAGCCCTAACGCACGAGCGGGATTTGGAGGTTCGCCGTAACAAAGTACTTGACCTTTTGACCGCCCAGAATGCCTTGACGGACGAACTTTCTGGGCGTGTCAAAAACGCCATGAGTAAATTGGAGCTTGACGCCATTTATGAACCTTACCGCCCAAAACGCCGTACCTTGTCGGCTAAGGCGACTTTGGCAGGACTTCGCCCCCATGCCCTGCGGATTTTGGCAGGAGAGAGCTTGGACGCCGCTCTGTCCGACTACACGCCCGTTAGCACGGTAACGGACGAGCAGGGCGAGAGCTTTGATGTGGATTATAGCACTCGTGAGCTACAACTATCAGGCGTGCAAGCGATTATTTTTGATGAATGGTCGCTAAACTTAGATTTGTTTGATAAAGTGCGGACGGGCTTTAACGCCACAGCAAGCATTCACTCTAAGCTTGTGGGCGAAGAAAAGCGAGAGGCAGGCGAGAAATTCAAAGACTATTTTGACCATACCGAAACCTTTGCCAAACTCTCCAATCATCGCCTGCTTGCCATGCTTCGTGGCAGACAGGCAAACGTGCTTGTCTTATCCGTACTTGGCGAAGATGAGCCGTTTGTCGCCCAAATCAAAACCGCTTTTGGGGCGAGCGATACAGACGAGCGTGGGCAGTTTTTGAGCGAGACGGCAGACAGATTATGGAATGCCAAATGGCGACCACAGATAGAGCATCGCCTATTGACCGAAAGACGACTGGACGCTGAGACGCACGCCATCGGTGTTTTTGCCCAAAATCTAAAACACCTACTCATGACCGCCCCTGCTGGACGTAAGGTTATCCTAGGCGTGGACCCTGGTATCCGTCATGGCGTAAAAATGGCGGTGATTGACAGCACAGGCGATGTCGTGGCGACCGATACCGTGTATCCCTTTACCGACCCCACGACCGACAAGGCAAAGGCGGTGATTGCCAAACTCATTGCTGATTATGGCGTGGAGCTTGTCGCCATTGGCAACGGTACAGCAAGCCGTGAATCGGACGAGCTTGTGGGGGCGGTGATTAGTGAGCATAACTTATCCGCTAAGGCGGTGGTGGTGAGTGAGGCGGGGGCGAGCGTGTATTCGGCAAGCGAGATTGCAAGTCACGAGTTGCCCGAGCTTGATGTGTCGGTGCGTGGGGCGGTGTCTATCGCCAGACGACTACAAGACCCTTTATCCGAGCTTGTCAAGGTTGAACCTAAGGCAATCGGCGTGGGGCAATATCAGCACGATGTCAATCAAGCCGAGCTAGAATCTAGCCTTGATAAAGTTACCGAAGACTGCGTGAATGCGGTGGGCGTGGACGTGAACACGGCAAGCCCTGCTATTTTGGCTCACATTGCAGGGCTGAACAAAAATGTCGCCCAACAAATCGTGAACTACCGCCGTACCAATGGGGCATTCAAAAACCGTGAAGAGCTAAAAGCCGTGCCACGCTTGGGTGTAAAGACTTTTGAGCAGTCGGCAGGATTTTTGCGTATCAAAGACGGCACCGAACCACTAGATGCAACAGGCGTACACCCTGAAAGCTATGGGCTTGTTTATGAGATTTTGCGTAAGGCGGACAAATCACTATCGGACGTGCTGGGCAACGAGACTCTTGCCAAATCGCTAAATGACAGCACGGACAATTTTAGCCAGCTTGCCACGGTGCTTGCCGAGCTTGCCAAACCTGCCCATGACCCCCGTGGCGAATTTAAAACCGCCAAATTCCGTGATGATGTGAGTGAAATCAAACACTTACAAATCGGCATGGAGCTAGAAGGCGTGGTAACGAACGTAACTGCGTTTGGCTGTTTTGTGGATATTGGCGTACACCAAGACGGGCTTGTGCATATCTCTGAGCTGTCCGACAGTTTTGTCGCTGACCCTGCGGACATATACCAACCGAACTTAAAAACT
>NZ_MXAP01000092.1 GCF_002027555.1 Moraxella equi | reverse complement strand
CGAATTTGGCTTTGGCCATGATAATATCCTTTTGATTCGTGCAAACTGCACAAGGTTTTGATAAATGATTGTTTTGGCTTGCCACTTATGGACAAACCAAAACGGATTTAAGTGAGATGATTATGATTACTCATCATCATCTTTGGCAGTGAATTTCTTGATAATCTCGTCTGCCACATTCTTAGGCGTTTCTTGGTATTTGGCAAATTCCATAGAGTAAGTTGCGCGACCTTGAGACATAGAACGCATTTGGGTGGCATAGCCGAACATTTCAGCAAGTGGCACTTCTGCACGGATGGCTTTGGTGCCGCCAGGCAAGTCGTCCATGCCTTGAACCACGCCACGACGACGGTTAAGGTCACCCATGATGTCGCCCATGTAGTCTTCTGGGGTCTCAACTTCTACTTTCATGATAGGCTCTAGCAAGGCAGGAGATGCTTGCATAAAGCCTTTCTTGAATGCGATAGAACCCGCCATTTTAAACGATAGCTCGTCAGAGTCCACGTCATGGTAAGAACCATCATATAGGGTCGCTTTAACGTTAACGACTGGATAGCCTGCCAAAACGCCGTTCTTCATACGCTCTTGGATGCCTTTATCTACCGCACCGTGGTATTCTTTTGGTACAACACCGCCCACGATTTCTTCGGCAAATTCGTATTCCACATCACCTTCTGGGTCAAGTGGTTCAAGACGTAGCCATACATGACCAAACTTACCACGACCACCTGTTTGACGAACAAACTTACCTTCAACTTCAACCGTTTGACGGATGGTTTCACGGTAAGCAACCTGTGGTGCACCGATGTTCGCTTCAACGTTAAACTCACGCTTCATACGGTCAACGATGATGTCAAGGTGCAATTCACCCATACCAGAGATGATGGTTTGGCCACTCTCTTCGTCTGTACGTACACGGAACGAAGGATCTTCTTTGGCTAGACGACCTAGAGCAATAGACATTTTTTCTTGGTCGGCTTTGGTTTTTGGTTCAACCGCTAGTGAAATAACTGGGTCTGGGAATTCCATACGTTCCAAGGTGATGATGTTATCATTATCACACAAGGTATCGCCCGTGGTTACGTCTTTTAGACCCACAAATGCGACGATGTCGCCCGCACGAACTTCATCAACTTCGTTTTGGCTGTTGGCATGCATCTCAACGATACGACCGATACGCTCACGCTTCATCTTAACAGGGTTATAAACGCTGTCGCCTTGTTTTGCAACGCCAGAGTACACACGAACGAAAGTTAGATTACCCACGTATTTGTCATTCATGATTTTGAACGCAAGGGCGGCAAATGGTGCATCATCAGAAGATTCACGGCTACCTTCGGTTTCGTCTTTGTCATCTAGGATGCCTTTGATGGCCTCAACGTCAGTGGGGGCAGGCAAGAACTCGATGACGGCATCAAGCATACGCTGTACGCCTTTGTTTTTAAAGGCAGTACCACAAAGCATTGGTTGGATTTCACATGCTAGTGTACGAACACGAAGACCAGCGACGATGTCTTCACGAGACAAGTCGCCTTCTTCTAGGTATTTGTCCATCAGCTCTTCTGATGACTCGGCAGCAGCTTCAACCATGTTGTTACGCCATTCGTTGGCAGTATCTACTAGGTCGGCAGGAATCTCGCCATATTCAAACTTCATGCCTTGAGATTCTACGTCCCAAATAATGGATTTCATCTCAAGCAGGTCAACAACACCTTCAAAGTTATCTTCTGCACCGATTGGCACAACCACAGGCACAGGATTACCGCCCAGACGGGTTTTAACTTGTTCAACCACACGGAAGAAGTTGGCACCTGTTCTGTCCATTTTGTTAACAAAGGCAAGACGTGGCACTTTGTATTTGTTGGCTTGACGCCATACCGTCTCTGACTGAGGTTGTACACCACCAACCGCACAGTACACCATGCATGCACCATCAAGCACACGCATAGAACGCTCAACTTCAATGGTAAAGTCAACGTGACCGGGGGTGTCGATTAGGTTAATGCGGTGTTCTGGGAATTGATCAGACATACCTGACCAAAAGCAAGTGGTCGCGGCAGAAGTAATGGTAATACCACGCTCTTGCTCTTGCTCCATCCAGTCCATCGTTGCAGCACCTTCGTGCACTTCGCCGATTTTGTGGCTTTTACCTGTGTAGAACAAAATACGCTCTGAGGTCGTGGTTTTACCTGCGTCAATGTGCGCAGAAATACCGATGTTACGGTATCTATTTAAGGGGGTTTTACGTGCCATAATTTTTCCTAGAAAAATTGCGAGTAATTGGGTGTCAGTTTGTCATGATAAGACATAATCATGACCGCACCATGACAAACGACTGATATTGTTTGGCAAGCCAAACACGCTTTTCATAAAATTAGAAGCGGAAGTGCGAGAACGCTTTGTTAGCGTCAGCCATACGGTGAACGTCATCACGTTTTTTGATGGCAGCACCTTTACCTTCGGCGGCGTCATTTAGCTCGCCTGCTAGGCGTAGAGCCATAGACTTCTCAGAACGCTTAGCGGCAGCGTCAGCCAACCAACGCATGGCTAGGGCAGTACGACGGGAGGGACGGACTTCCATAGGCACTTGGTAGGTAGCACCACCAACACGGCGGGCTTTTACTTCCACCGTTGGGCGAACGCTTTCTAGCACTTCTTCAAAGAAAGCCACTGGATCTTCGATGTTACGCTTGGCAGCAACACTCTCTAACGCACCATAAACGATTTTTTCAGCGACTGATTTTTTGCCGTCAACCATAACGTGGTTGATGAATTTGGCGATGGTTTGGCTGCCGAACTTAGGATCAGGTAGAATTTCACGGGCAGCGACGACACGACGTCTTGGCATAATAGTTCCTTATGTCTTCAGGGTAAATCTGGCATACAATCTTAAAACAAATCAGGCATTTAGCCAGCCTTACTGCATGATTGTGGGCATGGGGTAGATTAACACACATCATCACAAGCCATGCACAGGTTAAATTTGGGTTATTGAGCTAAATTACGCCTTAGGACGCTTAGCACCATACTTAGAACGACCTTGTTTACGGTCTTTAACGCCTGCACAGTCAAGTGCACCACGAACAGTGTGATAACGCACACCTGGTAGGTCTTTTACACGACCACCACGGATAAGCACAACGCTGTGCTCTTGTAGGTTATGACCCTCACCGCCGATGTAGCTAGATACTTCATAGCCAGAAGTCAAACGCACACGGCATACTTTACGCATGGCTGAGTTTGGCTTTTTAGGGGTGGTGGTATATACACGAGTACAAACGCCACGACGTTGTGGGCAAGCTTGTAATGCAGGTACTTTCGACTTTTCAGTAATGGTCTTACGACCTTTACGGATAAGTTGGTTTGTAGTTGCCATAGGCAATATCTCCCGTTAATTAAAAACTTGTTTTTGGCAAAATTGATTAATTTTTAGGCAAATTTGCACAAAAAACGTACTTATCCCAAATGGGATTTGGCATTATAATACTTTTATTTAAGAAAATCAAGGCATTTTAAAACAAAGGCAAAACCCAGTCTAAGCCGAGCTTTGCCTATTTTTTGATTTTAATCGCCTTGATACTCAACAGCGAGCATGGCATTTGTTTTAAAAGTCGACATGGCAGTACCGATGACTTCATCAATAAGTTCACGGTTGTAATACGCCCCCACCCCAACTGCGGAGATGGACGCCAAATGACGAAGCCAGCTTGTGTTGATGTTGTCAATATCAATGCCGTACTTGTCGGCAAGTTTGTCCAAATGGGCAAACTTTAACAGCTCATCGAAGTCTTTTATCGTGGTATTGGACGAGCTAAGTTTGACCAGCTCTTCTTTTAGACTGCCCTCATCAGCATGAGCCAATACCCCGCCTGCCAACGCAAGGGCGGTCAGAATGACTTGTTTTTCTTGAAGTTTATCCAAATTCGCCCCCGACAGCACGCCATACGCCATTTTTATGCCGTCTTTGCCTGTCAATGGCACATCATAGACCACCGACAGCTGATACACCGTTCGCAGTGCCACAAGCAGTAGCCACGCGGTGTCCATAACCACGCCTTTTAGCCCAAAAAAGCCCGTCACACCGCCAGCCGTTGCCAAGGCTCGGTTTTGGTCGGCAAGGCTTTGAGCCAGCTCGTCCTTTTGGGCAGGGGTGAGCGTTTTGGGGTCGGTAGGCACGGATTTGACCGCCCATGCACAAGCCAGCTCGGCAATCTTATGATAAATGCTCTCTGAGACAGCATTTAGCTTGTCATCGGAGATGAATCTGCCTGCCAAGCCATGCACTGCTGTGACTTTTTTGCCCAAAATAGACTTAACAAAACCCCCACCGAGCGTTGAACCTTGGATATAAAAGGGATGCTTGGTTGTAGCATCGACATCCAAATCCACGCTCTGATAGCTCTTGTCTTGATGACCGCGTCCTAAATAAGCACCTGCTGTGGCAAGCAGCCCGCCCAGACCTTTTAAAGCATGGGATTTTTCAACCGATTTGTCATTGGTTTTTTGCTCATGGGCTTGTTCATGCTCATCGGTAATCTTGCTGGCGTTTGGGTCATTGGCAGGCTGATGTTTTTCATCTTTATCTTGTTCTTTATGTTTATCTTGTTCTTTGTTCAATAAGCCCTCCGCCTTATCGAGCAGTTCATCGGCTTGTTTGGCGGCCTGCTCGCTGATGCCATCTAAACTCTCTTTTGCCTGCTCTTTGACATCATCTAGCGTCTCTTTGGCACGCTCGGCAAGCGTTTGGGTGTTTTTTTGAACATCTTGCACCACCTTTTCTGCCTTATCCTGGACATCGCTTATGGTCTGTTGTAGTTCTTGTTTGGCATGGCTAAGTTTGTCATTGACCAGGCGTGCGGTCTCATCAGTGTCATCACCAGTAAGCTCTTGGAGATGTTCCTTGGCAGTTTGTAGCACCTGCTGTGCCTGTTGTTTTACCTGCTCTTTATTATCTAGGTTATCTAGGTCATCTAGCTGTTTTGCCAGCTCAGCAAGTTTGTGTTGGGCGGTCTCTTTGGCTATCTCTTGGGCGGATTTGGCGGTATTTTTGTCGTCACTGGCATGAGCATTCTTATTCTCATCACCCTTGTCGTCTTTATCATTACCTTGATTCTCGTCAATAGGTTTTTGGTCACCATAATCATCATCGCCCATCTCATGGATGATATCCTTTGGTTCATCACTGCCAACCTTAACTACCGCCACATCTGATACATTGGCATTGGCGATGTCCACATCACTTGCAATCACCTCCACATTGCTGTGGCTTAATCCTTCTTGGTTGTCAATAAAATCATGAACCACCGCCGTTTTTTTGGTGGTTTTGGGGTTTTTGGTGCGTGGGGTTTTTGGTGTACTCATAACTTCTCCTTAATATGAACAAATTAACATGGCATAAAAACTCATCATATCAAATTATCAAAAATTTGCTGTGCCAAATTGTAAAACAACGCTACAAAATGTAAAAGCCAGTCATTCACGCAAACTTGCCACACCCTAACATGGCATATTCAAACACCCAACAATCTTACACCAGCCTAAGCCACCCAACTTTTTTGTAAATGAACAGCAAAAATGATAGGTAATTGGCAAATTTTACCTTATAATAATTTCATTTGCTTTTTTGTATTTTTTTATTTTACCATGTCGCCATCTGCCGAAGCACGCCTAGCGGTCTTGATTGACGCTGATAATGCGTCCACAACCTACCTTGAAGCACTCATGAATGAGATTGCCACGCTTGGGCGGGCAAGCGTTCGCCGTGCTTATGGCGACTGGACAAAGCCCCAACTTGCCAGTTGGAAAAGCGTGCTGTTGTCGCACTCCATTCAGCCCATGCAACAGTTCGCCTACACCTCGGGTAAAAACGCCACCGATTCGAGCCTGATTATTGACGCCATGGATTTGCTCTATACCGAGCGGTTTGATGGCTTTTGCCTTGTGTCATCTGATAGTGATTATACCCGCCTTGCCCAGCGTATCCGTGAACAGGGTCTTATGGTGTATGGCTTTGGCAAACAGCACACGCCTAAACCCTTTATGCAAGCCTGCGACCGCTTTACCTACCTAGAAGTCTTTGAAGAACACAAAAAGACCAGTAACGTGGACTTTTATGATTCAGCCGACATGCTATTCTCAGGCGATAACCAATTCAAGCCTGTGGACGTGGCGATCGCATTGGTCAAAAATGCCATCACCACCATGGCAGACGAACATGGCTGGGCGAACATCGCCCCTGTCAAAAACTACATCCTAAAAGTAGAGCCTGATTTTGATGCTCGCCTGTTTCACTATGACAAATTTAGCGACTTCTTAAAGGCATATCCCCGCTACTTTGAGCTGACCGAACGCTACCCCAACGGCGACAATCACAAAGTGATCTTCGTCCGCAACCGTCAAAACGACCTCATTGCCGACAGCGAGCTGACCATTTGATGAGACGGGTGTTTTTGGGGGGCAGTTTTGACCCTGTGCATGACGGACACCTAGACATGGTGCGTCTTATCCATCATCGCCTGTCATCTTTGGGTTTGCCCTTTGTCATCTCGTTTTTGCCCACCGCAGGTAGCCCCTTTAAAGGCACACCCACCGACCCCACGCACCGCCTAAACATGCTGTCTTTGGCGTGTGATATATTAAAACATCAAGACATGACCGCAAGCATTGACACATCAGAAATCCACCAAACCCCACCCGTCTATACCATAGACACGGTGCGTGCATTGGCACAGCGTTATCCTGACGATGAGCGGATTTTTGTCATGGGGGGCGACAGTTTGGCAAGTCTGCATTTGTGGAGGGATTATAAAGAGCTTTTGACGTATATTAAAATTTGGGCGTTTGACAGAGCTGGCAGTGATGATGTCGTGCCAGATATTTTGGTAAGAATGACCGATGATTTTGGTAAATTTTTACAAGATGGTTTTTTAAAAGATGATTTGTTAAAAGATAAATTGTTAAAAACCAATAACTCTTTTAACACTAAAAGCATTTTTTATGACACATCGCCCGTGCCTGCCGTCTCGTCCACTCAAATCCGCCACGCCCTAGCCCAAAACAACAAACCATGTCATTTGCCCGAACCGATTTTTGATTATATTAAAACGCACGAGCTTTATAAAAGTGTGCTATAATAGACGGTTAATCTTTATTTTATTTGAACATCATGACCACACATAACCTATCCTTAGATGAGCAAATCACGCTCGTAACCACCGCCTTGGACGACCTAAAAGCCAAAGAAATCACCGTGATGACGGTTGAACATTTGACCGAGATTGCCGAGCGTATCATCATCGCCAACGCCACCTCAAAACGCCATGTCAAGGCACTTGCTGACAAGCTCGGAGCCACTGCCAAAGAAGCAGGGCTTATGCCACTGGGGCGTGAAGGCGACAAAGACAGCGACTGGACGCTGGTGGACTTAGGGCGTATCGTGGTGCATATCATGACCCATGAGGCTCGTGAGTTCTACGACTTAGAAGGCTTATGGTCATCGCCAGAATCCCTACAACAACTCGCCATGCAAAAGGCGTGATACATAAATAAAAGGGCGTGATTGCCCTTTTATGTTATGCGATAATACCACTCATGCCCCACCCCAAAGCCAATCTCCATAAAACTCGCCAAAATTCGCCCCGTCAGCCCCCAAATCACTTCATCGCCATAAATCCAAGCAGGGGTATGAAGTTTGGCGGTGTGGTTGGGTAGCTCCCTATCAAAAATATGATTGATAGGGGTGGTATGTAGCATCTCAAACGGTAGCCAAAACAGGTGGGCTATCTCATCTTCGCTAGGGGTGAGTTTGTCCACCACGTCTGCTTTAACGCTTGCCACCACAGGGCGGACAAGTAAGCCCTTTTTGGAAATTTGCATGGGCAAATACCCCAGCACCTCACAATCCGCCCTACCCAGCCCCACTTCTTCGCACGCCTCACGCAAGGCAACTTCTGCCGAGCTGTTGTCCGTCTCATCACGCTTACCACCGACAAAGGCAACCTCCCCTGCGTGGCTACTTAGGCGAGATGACCGCCGTGTGAGCAGTAGGCGTGGGCGTGATTCATCAGTGATGACGATGAGTACGCACGCCTGCGGGGGTGGATTATCATTTAATAATTTTTGATAATGCTTTATCGTACTTTCACGCACAAGTCCTGTCAATAGCTCGTTGTTGTCCGTATAAGGCACAATATCCACACCCCGATACTCCCCAAGTCGCCCTGCCAGCTCATAAAAACGGTGGTCGGTGGGTAGGGTTATGGTGGTTTTGTCGGTAAAATCATTTGTCATTTTGGCATTTTTCCTTTAAACTTAATCAAACTCATTATAACACCAAATTATGACATACTGTTTACAATGCGGTCAGCCCGCCACCCACACCATACCACAGGGCGACAGTCGTGAGCGTCTTGTGTGTGGCTCGTGCGGTTATATCCATTACGAAAATCCCAAGATGGTCTGTGGCGTGCTTGCCGTCCATGACGGTCGTATTTTGCTGTGCAGGCGTGCCATTGAGCCTCGTTATGGGCTGTGGACGCTCCCTGCTGGCTTTATGGAAAATGGCGAAACGATGGCGGACGGAGCAAAGCGTGAAACGGTCGAAGAAGCCGAAGGCGTGGCGGTGGATTTGAAACTATATGCCCTATTTGATTTACCACAATGGGGGCAGATTCATGCGATGTATCTTGCTAATCTCAAAGACGGTCAATTTGGCGTGGGGAGTGAAAGCCTAGAATGTGGGTTATTTTATCCGCATGAGATTGACATGGAGAATCTCGCCTTTGAGACAGTTAAGCAGACCATTGAGCGGTATTTGGCAGATAAAGAACGCTTGGAAACATTGGGCAAAGATGGTGGGGATTTTGGTTGTTATCCTTTGCATGAGGTGTGTTTGAATCCATAAGGTTTTAAATTTGTTTGTGGCGTAGGGGCGTGCTGAGCACGCCCAATTAAAGACCCCAACAAAGGGCGTGGAAAGCACGCCCCTACAAATCCGAACACAAATTGAGTTCGGTTGGTACAAACCCGTAAATTAGGGTTTGGTTTTACCCCAAATCCCTCTCCAAAATCAACGCATCCACCACCCCCCATTCGTCTTTATAATAGCCCTTTCGTACATCAATTTGGTAAAAGCCCTGCCTCTCATATAGGCGTATGGCAGGGGCGTTGTCGGCTCGCACTTCTAGGAGAATTCGCTCCGCTTCTTTTTCTTGGCACAGTTTATCAAACTCATCAAGTAACCCCTTACCCACGCCCTGTTTTTGAAAATCAGGGTCGGTGGCGATGCGTAACACTTCTGCCACCTCAAAGACGATTTGATAAATCAAATAACCCATGATGTCGTCATCATCATTTTCGGCAATCAACACCCCTGCCCCAAACTGCCCCAAAACCTGCCCCACCGACAAAGCGTCCCACGCGTCATCAAACAGCCCTCGTTCAATGTGGGCAATGGCACTCACATAACCGCCCTGCTCAGTCTGTTTGGGGTTGTCAAAATTTAAAAAAACTGTCATAAAAGTTGCATGATAATGTGATTAAATGTGTTATGATAACCCAAATGTTTGTATTTAAAAAGAGAAAATCATGACAAAAAAACCCCTGTGGAACGACCCCAACGCCACCGATGAAGCCAATAAATACCAAAATCCCATTCCCTCACGCCTACTTATCCTACAAACTGTCGCCCAAATGAACAATGACGGCAAACCTGCCACGGCGGAGAGTTTGGGACTGCATTTTGAGATTTTGGGCGATGAGGAGCGATTTTTTGCCCTAACCAACCGCCTAAAAGCCATGCTAAGAGACAACCAACTAGAACGCACGGACGGCATTCATTTTAGCATTGCCCCTTTGCCGACCACCGTCACGGGCAAAGTGATTGCCAATCCTAAGGGCTTTGGTTTTGTCAGCCTACCTGACATGCCTGATTTATTTTTACATGAAAAACAAATGCGACTGGTGTTTGATGGCGACACGGTAGAGGCGGTGGCTACCGAATTTAAAGGTAAGGCAGAGGCTCGTATTACGAGTGTCATCGCTCGTGCTGGCAATGAATTTGTGGGCGTGATTGACAGCGATGATGAGGGCTACTTTGTGCGTCTGTCAGGGGCGAACGCTCATCAGCCGATTACGCTGACTGATGATGAGGTGGCACATTTTGGCGTGAGTGTGGGCGATAGCGTCAAAGTGGCGATTATTGACATGCCCACCTATCAAGAGTACGCCACAGGCAAAATCAGCGAAGTGCTAACAAACCTCAACGACCGTGAACTCATCATCGAAACCACACTCCTAAACCACGCCATACCGTCTGAGTTTAGCCAAGCCACCCTAGAACAAGCCGACAGCTATGGCGAGCCGACCGAGACAGACATTAAAGGACGAGTGGATTTGCGAGACTTACCGCTCATTACCATTGATGGCGAGGACGCACGCGACTTTGATGATGCGGTTTATGCTTGCAAACGAGCAGGGGGCAACTACCGTGTGGTGGTCGCCATTGCCGATGTCAGCCACTATGTGACCCCCCAAAGCCCACTTGATGTGGACGCTTATGAGCGTGGTACGAGCGTGTATTTTCCGCACCGTGTCGTCCCCATGCTTCCAGAAGTGCTGTCCAATGGCTTATGTTCGCTCAACCCCAAAGTAGACCGCCTCTGCATGGTGGCAGATATTAAGCTGTCCAAAGCAGGTAAGGTCACAGGCTATGAGTTTTATCCTGCGGTCATGCACTCACAGGCTCGCCTGACTTATAACCAAGTCAATGCTTATTTTGACGACCCGACCAATGAGACTTTGCCTGATGATTTGGTCAAAAATCCTGAGGTAATGAAGTCAGTGGATACGCTTTTTGCCCTATGCCAAATCCTTGATAAAAAGCGTGAGGAGCGTGGAGCGATGGCGTTTGAGACGGCGGAGAGTTACATTGTCTTTGGCGAAGATGGCGACATCAAAGAC
Source organism: Moraxella equi (assembly GCF_002027555.1). Taxonomy (GTDB): domain Bacteria; phylum Pseudomonadota; class Gammaproteobacteria; order Pseudomonadales; family Moraxellaceae; genus Moraxella; species Moraxella equi. The sequence goes on along the minus strand of NZ_MXAP01000092.1, from coordinate 8,416 downwards.
ATCAAAAAACGCACACGAGGCGACGCTCACAAACTCATCGAGGAGATGATGCTCCTTGCCAATACCTGTGGGGCAAATTTCGCCCTAAAACACGAGTTGCCAGCCCTGTATCGCAATCACGACAAGCCCAGCGATGAAAAGTCCGCCAAACTGTCCGAATACGTCAAATCGTTTGGATTGTCATTTCCGACCGAGTCGCCCACCCATGCTGATTATCAGCATATCATCAAGGCAACCGAAGGACGGGCGGATACCCAAAGCATTCATTCCATACTCCTTCGCTCCATGATGCAAGCGAACTATAGCCCTGACAACATCGGGCATTTTGGCTTGGCGTATGATGAGTATAGTCATTTTACCAGTCCTATTCGCCGTTACCCTGACCTTATGCTCCACCGAGCCATTAAGGGTAAAGTTACCAACACCAAGCCCAAGCCTGCCATTTACAAAACCCTAGACGAGGCAGGCGAGCAAACCTCCACCACCGAACGCCGTGCCGAAGAAGCAAGCCGTCATGTGGAAGCCTGGCTAAAATGCCATTATATGCAACGGCATTTGGGCGATGAGTTTGTGGGGACGATTACCACCGTAACGAGTTTTGGTTTGTTTGTTACGCTAAATAACTTGTTCATTGACGGACTGATTCACATCTCAAACCTATCTGCCGAGTACTATGAGTACAACGAGCGTGAACAAGCCTTGATTGGCGAGAAAGGCTCAATCTTTAAACTTGGCGAACAGCTTTTGATTAAGGTTGCTGGCGTGAATATGGATTTATTGCAAGTGGATTTTGCGTTGGTTGAGAAAGTGGGGGATGAGAAGGTGGTTAAGAGCGCTAAGAATACCAAACCCACCCGAAAAAAGACGGTCAAAAAGTCATGATGTCGGAACGATGGCTTGCCCATCACTGGGTCATGATTATTTGGGCGTACCAGCCTTTTATGATTTTAAAAAAGCAAATCGTTCATCAAGGCGATTTGCTTTTTCTTATCAAACTTAATTTGCAATTGTTAGTAAATCTTAATAATTTTTAAACTATAATTATCAATGACTTATTGCTAACTTAATTCATTAAAATTTTTATGGATTTATTTAAAAAATGACTTGCGTTTGCATTTCATGGGCGTATAATGGCTAAACTTGATAGAGATTAATTTATTTAACAATCATATTTTTTAAATTAATTTATCTGTTTTACAATGATTAATAAATTATGGCATTTGTATTTTAGTCTCAATATCAGTTTCTAAAGTATCATATGCAAAGATAGTGGGGTATAAATAAATGCTAGACATCGCCAAATTTAGTGAGATTTTAGATGAATTACACGCCGACTCTGCCGAGATTGAGGCATCAGCACTCATCACTGATGATGGCATCACACCTGCCCATGGGTGTGAACGAAGAGCGGATTAGTGCCATGAGTGCCGCTCTGCTGTCGGTCAGTGAACGCATGATTGACACGCTATCGGGCAATGAGAGCGAGCGTGTGATGGTGCAAAGCAAAGTGGGCTATGTCATCGTCAGTGCCGTGGCTGAGAGTCTATTATTGACAGTTGTCGCACGTCCTGATGCCAAGTTGGGCATGGTCTTTCACGACATCAAAAAAGCATCACAACGTGTGCAAGCGGTACTAAACGGTCAGGTATAATCATCATAAACGGCAGGCAATGCCGTTTTTTTGACTGTGCTATTTATAAAGTCATGAAAATCCTTTACAATTGTTCACTTATTTTTTAAAATAACCGCTTACTCATTGATTAGTCCATTTATTGATTGGGGAGAAATCATGTTACCAAACCATCAGTCTATCACTCGCCAAGACATCGCTCGCCTGTTTAATTTACCGCTCATGGATTTGCTCATGCAAGCCCAAAGCGTTCATCGTCAGCATTTTCGTGCTAACGAAGTCCAAATCAGCACGCTACTATCCATCAAAACAGGCAACTGCCCTGAGGACTGTGGCTACTGCTCGCAGTCGGGACATTATCGTGATAAGACAGGTCTGACCGCCGAAAAACGCCTTGAAATCCAAAAGGTCTTGGCATCGGCAAAGCGTGCCAAAGCATCAGGCTCATCTCGCTTTTGTATGGGGGCGGCATGGAAGCACCCATCAGCCAAAGATATGCCGTATTTGGTGGAGCTTATCCGTGAAGTCAAAGCGTTAGGGCTTGAGACGTGCATGACTTTGGGTATGCTAAAACCCGACCAAGCCCAGACTTTGGCAGACGCAGGGCTTGATTATTATAATCACAACCTTGATACCTCTCGCAATTATTATAGCCAAGTAACCACTACTCGCTCGTATGATGACCGCCTAGAGACGCTTGAACACGTCCGAAACGCAGGGATAAATGTGTGCAGTGGCTCAATCGTGGGTATGGGCGAGAGCCGTGATGATAGGATTGACTGGATACATGAGCTAACCACCATGCCCATACCGCCCCAGTCCATTCCTGTCAATCTACTCGTCCCTATCAAAGGCACGCCACTGGGCGATAAGGTACTAGAAGAGGGCAGGTTGTCCGTCATTGAGTGGATACGCACGATTGCCGTTACTCGCATTTGCTGTCCGACAAGCTACGTGCGACTGTCGGCAGGGCGTGAGAGCTTGACGGACGGTGAGCAGGCGTTGGCGTTTATGGCAGGGGCGAACTCGTTCTTTTATGGTGATAAGCTACTGACCACAGGCAATCAGTCCCAAGCCAATGATGACCGCCTTATGGCAATGCTCGGGCTAACTGCCGAAAAACCCACCCCCAAGCCCAAAATCGTGAACGCCATGACGGGCAAGGCAGAGTTTGACGACTTGCCACAAGGCTGTCCGTTATCAGCTTGATAGCAAAACAATAACACACCCTTAAGCCCAATAAATTTATGCTTGCTCTGTCATCATAAACATAAAAAAATATAAGTTTACAAAAGTCTTAAAGGTTTGTTAAAATAGACATCTATTTTTATCAGTTTATTGGACAAGTCATGAAAAAAATCACGCTTTCTTTTGCCTTATGTGCAGGACTATTTGGATGCACCGATAAGCCTGCCGAGACACCCGCCCCAGCCGACAGCCATCCGACAGCCACCACCGCCCCTGCCGAAAGACCAAGCAAACTACCTAATGATGCCCCTGTGGTAAAGGTTGTGACTTCAGGGGTTCTACCACCCTTAACTTTTTTAAACGAAAATGGCAACCTAACTGGCATAGACGTGGACATCATTCACGCCATCGGAGAAGACCAAGGCTTTAAGGTGGAGCTACACAAAGAAAGATTTATTGACATGCTTCCCAATCTAGAAGCAGGTAAATATCAAGTTGTCATTAGTGGCTTATCTCCATCACCTGAACGTATTGCTAAATTCGATCACACCAATCCCTACTTGCAAAACCCATCCATCATCATGCATAAGCCCAACGTTGCGGTAACAGACATCGCAAGCCTAAAACCGTTGCGTGTGGCAACCATGAAAGATACCACACAAGAAAAACTCATTAACGAGTTATCTGTTGCATCACACGAAACCGTGGATACAGTATTTCAACTGTATCAAGGTTTGGTTCAAGACAAATATGACGCGGTATTGCAAGACAAATACTTCTTAGAATATATCGCTCTTAATTATCCCGATCATCAGATGAGCGTGGTAGAGTATGATAAAACTCCGAACGCAGCAGATATTGTTATCTACACCCAAAAAGGCGACCAAAAACTGCTAGATAAGCTCAACGCAGGCATTACTAACCTGAAAAACTCAGGGGAGATAAATAAAATCACGTCAAAATATCTGACCCTACCTACCGCCAAATAAGTAATTAAAGCAAATCGGTACTGACAAATAATTGGCATTGGCAGATAACCCATCAAAGACCAAAGCAATTATAAATCAAAAAAACACTTGTAATTTTTGTAATATCTTGTTACACTTTACAAGTGTTTTTACTTTGAAAGCAACTTAGGGAGTAATAATGAAAAAATCCGCCTTTGCCAAATACTCAGCACTTGCCCTAATGGTTGGGATGTGCCTGCACACCGCTTACGCCAAGGAGTTTAGCCAAGTCATCATTTTTGGAGACAGCTTGTCCGACACAGGTCGCCTAAAAGATATGGTCGCCCGAAAAGATGGCACCCTTGGCAACACCTTACAGCCATCTTTTACCACCAACCCCGACCCCGTTTGGTCAAGCTTATTTGCCCAAAGTTATGGCAAAACCGCCAGCCCCAACACGCCCGACAACCCCACTGGCACTAACCATGCCGTGGGCGGAGCTCGCTCTGGCTCGGAGGTCAATTGGAATGGTTTTGTGAATGTACCCTCCACCAAAACGCAAATCACCGACCATTTGACCGCCACAGGTGGTAAAGCCGACCCTAATGCCCTGTATGCCATTTGGATTGGCTCTAATGACTTAATTTCAGCATCTCAAGCCACCACAACAGCCGAAGCCCAAAACGCCATTAAAGGTGCGGTAACTCGCACCGTGATAGACATCGAAACACTCAATCAAGCAGGGGCGACAACCATTTTGGTGCCAAATGTGCCTGATTTGAGCCTCACGCCCCGAGCCATCTATGGCGAAAGCCTCATGGCAGGTGTGCAAGACAAAGCCAAACTCGCCTCAAGTCTGTATAATAGCGGTCTGTTTGGAGCATTAAACCAATCCACCGCCAACGTCATCCCTGCCAACACCTTTGCCCTACTCCAAGAAGCGACCACAAATAAAGAAGCCTTTGGTTTTAAAAACACGCAAGGCGTGGCGTGTCAAATGCCCGCTCGTACCACAGGGGCGGATGATGTGGCTTCTACTTCCTTGGCATGTACCAAAGCCAATCTTATAGAAAACGGGGCAAATGACACCTACGCCTTTGCCGATGACATTCACCCATCGGGACGCACGCACCGCATTTTGGCACAGTATTACCGTTCTATCATGGACGCCCCTACTCACATGGGTAAACTCTCAGGCGAACTTGTCAAAACGGGTTCAGCTCACGACCACCAAACGTATCGTCAGCTTGACAAATTGGGTAATTCACACAGCATTTGGGCAAGCGTCCATGCCAGCGACCGTACCGACCCCACCACCCAAATCGGCTTGGACGTGGCAGGCTCATCAAGCCATACAGGGGCGTATCTGAGCCACCAAAACCAAAATTATGCTCTAGATAACACCCTATCATCAGACGTAAAAACCATTGGTATGGGAGTTTATCATCGTCATGATATCGGCAATGTCCGCCTAAAAGGCGTGGCAGGGATGGACCGACTTAGCGTGGATACGCACCGCCATATCGACTGGGAGGGGGCAAGCCGTTCGCACACCGCAGATACCACCGCCAGACGTTTTCATGCAGGGCTACAAGCCAGCTATGGCATAGACATGGGCAAAGCCACCGTGCGTCCGCTCATCGGCGTACATGCCCAAAAAGTCAAAGTAAATGACATGACCGAGAGCGAACCGACTTTATCCACCGCCATGCGTTTTGGTGAACAAGAACAAAAGTCCCTGCAAGGCGAGATTGGTGTGGACGTGGCTTATCCGATTAGCCCTGCTTTGACTCTGACGGGGGGTATCGCTCACGCTCATGAGTTTAACGATGATGAACGCACCATTAATGCCACTTTGACCTCCATTCGTGAATACACGAAAGGCTTTAATACAAGCGTTAGCACCGACAAATCTTACGCCACCACCGCTCATCTGGGCGTACAAGGGCAACTTGGCAAGGCAAATATTCATGCAGGCGTTCACGCTACCCACCAAGACAGCGATACAGACGTGGGTGGTTCGCTTGGGATTCGCTTGATGTTTTGATTGGCTTTTAAAGATAAAAAGTGGTATCATGCCACTTTTTATTTTGCCAAAAATCTATGTTTGAGTATATCAAAGCCTTTCACATCATCGCCATGGTTTGCTGGTTTGCAGGGATTTTTTATTTGCCACGGCTGTTTGTTTATCATGCCATGAGCGATGATAAGATTAGTCAAGAGCGGTTTGCCCTTATGGAGCGAAAGCTCTACCGTGGTATCATGAATCCTGCAATGATGGCAACGTGGGTACTGGGGCTGTCTATGGTCATCATGAATTGGCAAATCTACAAAACCCAAGGCTGGCTACACGCCAAAATCACGCTCGTTATCCTACTTACCATCTATCACATCGCTTGCGGACGATTTCGTTTTCGCCTTGCTGACAACCCCAAACTAAAAACCCACGTCTATTGGCGGTGGTTTAACGAAATCCCTGTCTTTATCTTAATTGCGGTGGTGATTTTGGTGGTGGTAAAGCCGTTTTGATGAAACAAGGGCGGTCATGAGTAACATCGTAAAAATATAATGTTATATTATTTCATATTACTGATACTAAACTGTAAGAAACTACCACCAAATGATAACTTGACCACCCATTAAAATAAGCGTACACTGGCTGTGTATTCATCCACCATCAGCCAGCCATGACCACCACCGCCCTTGACCTTGCCCACGCTTATGCCACAGGCGACACCTGCCCCATCAAAGTATTAGACACGCTGTATGAGCATATCGATGACGCCCCCAATGCGTTCATCAGCTTAACCAAAGAGCTTGCCTACGCTCAAGCCCAGTCCGCCAAAATCCGTTGGCAACGGGGCAATCCCTTATCCATATTTGACGGCATACCCATCGCCTACAAAGACTTATTTGACGTCAAGCACACCATCACGACCGCAGGGGCAAAGCTCAGAGTACACGCCCCGCCTGCCACGCAGGACGCTCACGTTGTCTCAACCTTGCACCATATGGGCTTGACTTGTGTGGGCAAGACCAACTTATCCGAATTTGCCTATTCAGGACTGGGGCTAAATCCCCATTTTGGTACCCCAACCAATTTTACCAATCCTGACCACGTGGCAGGGGGCTCATCATCAGGGTCGGCAACGGTGGTCGGGCATGGCATTGTCCCACTTGCCATGGGGACGGATACCGCAGGCTCGATTCGCATTCCTGCCAGTTTTAATGGCTTGGTGGGATTTCGTGCCAGTCGTCAGCGTTATGACAAGCAAGGCGTATTCCCCCTAGCCGATTCACTAGACACCCTAGGCCCTATCGCTCATGACGTCATAGACTGCCTACTCATTGATGAGCTACTTCATCATCAGCCTTGTCTAGACTGGCTTAATGATGACCATCCCACACGCCTTGCCCAATCTCACGCCTTGCCCACACTCGTGTTTGACCCTGCCATCGTTGCCTTGGCAGATGATGACGTGCAGGCGTGTTTTCATGAGTGGGTGCAGACACTGACAAAGGCGGGCTTTTATATCAAGGCAGAGACCATCACGGCACTGCATGACACGCTTGCCTGCATTAATGAGCAGTGGCTTGGTTCTGCCGAAGCCTATACTCTGCACGAAGAGCTACTGCATAGCCCCCAAGCCGATGAGCTAGACAGGCGGGTCAGAACCCGACTCATGCTTGCCAAAGACATCAAAGCCAGCACCCAAATCCGCCTATATGCTCGCCGAGCCGTCTATCAGCAGGCTCTCATGCATAAGCTTGGCAATCGTCTGTTTATCATGCCAACCGTCCGCCATACCGCCCCTGTGCTTGCTAAACTAGAAGCCGATGATAACTATTTTGCTCATATCAATGCTCAGACCCTAAACCTCACCATGATTGGCAGTTTTCTGGACATGCCGACCCTAAGCCTGCCCATTGGCACGGACGCTCAGGGCTTGCCCATTGGGGCTTCTGTGGCAGGGGTAACAGGAAGCGACCGACAGGTACTCATGTCAGGGCATGTGATACAGACGTATTTGTCTTAAAGGGTTTGATGATGATTGGCGATATGTTCAATCATTACAAATCAAACCGCAATAATGTCATGTCAATAAATTTTAACCGCAGGATAACCTGCATTTTCTAAGGAGCTGTTATGGCAAAAGAAATCTTTGTATCCATTGGCGTTGATGTTGACGCCGTGGCAGGCTGGCTTGGTTCGTATGGCGGTGAGGACTCGCCAGATGACATCTCTCGTGGGCTGTTCGCTGGCGAAGTGGGTACGCCTCGCCTGCTTGATTTGTTTGACAAAGAAGGCTTGACAACCTCATGGTTTATCCCTGGTCACTCGGTCGAAACCTTTCCCAAACAAATGCAAATGGTCGCTGACGCAGGGCATGAGATTGGCATTCATGGATACAGCCACGAAAACCCCATCGCCATGACTCGTGAGCAGGAACAAGCGGTACTAGACAAGTCCTTCGCCCTGATTACCGAGCTAGCTGGCAAAGCCCCGACAGGCTATGTCGCCCCGTGGTGGGAGTTTAGCCCTGTTACCAATGAGCTGTTGCTTGAAAAAGGTATTAAATACGACCACAGTCTCATGCACAACGACTTTACGCCTTATTATGTGCGTGTGGGTGATATACCAACCGAACTT
>NZ_MXAP01000091.1 GCF_002027555.1 Moraxella equi | reverse complement strand
TAAAAAGGCAAAAAAGCCAATCATGGCAATGGTAAATTTCTGGGTGAAAGTAGGATTGTGGGCGGTCATGACATTATCAAAGATAGCAGGTAACATAGGGCGTGTCTACCATTGATAACATTTTTATAAAATAAGGTGAAAGCTTAACGTTTTAAATCAATTTTTGCATGAAAAATGGCTATCCGACCACTTAATACCCCACTCTCAACTAACACACCACAACAAGCAGGGTGCTTGAAATAAAAACAACATAGCCCAATCCAATGTTTCACCACAAAACAGTCTAGGAGTAAGCTATGTCGTATGATGATTTTATCATTGTTGTCTATCTTTTGGTAGAGACTTTGTATCAAAATATTGTAACCAAACCTCTAAGAAGCAAAGGCTTTTTGCCTGCCTTGTCTGACACAGAAATCATCACCATGGAGCTTGTGGGTGAAAGCTTAGGTTTTGACACTGATAAGGAGATTTGGGCTTACTTTAAGAACTGCTATCAACACTATTTCCCCAAATTAGGCTCATACCCAAACTTTGCCAAACACTGTGCCAACTTGGTTTGGGTTAAAGACAAAATGATGAAGGTACTTGGCTCTTTGTGTATTCTTGACAATCAAGACAGCCGTCCCACTAAGCCTTATTTAATTGACAGCTTTCCTTTGCCTGTCTGTGTCTATCAAAGAGCAAAAAGACACAAATCTTTTAAGGGGGTTGGGAGCTTTGGTTATTGTGCCAGTAAGAGCGAACACTACTTTGGGTTTAAAGCCCATTTACTCACAAACCAAGACGGTCAAGTGATTGCTTACACATTAACACCTGCCAATACAGATGACAGACAGGTGGTGTTTGAGTTGACACAGTCCTTACAAGGAGGGCAAGCCAGTTTGGTCTTTGGGGATAAGGGTTATTTATCCAAAGCATTACAAGAGGAACTTGCTAAGTTGGGGGTTGATTTACAAACACCTCTTAGGGATAATATGAAAGAGGATAGAGGTCAAGGTTTCGTGTCTTATCTTAAACGAACAAGAAAAACCATTGAAACCGTCATCTCTCAATTATCACAAAGATTTAATGTTCAAACCACCAAAGCAAGAGACTTGTGGCATCTGTCCAACCGTTTTATTAGAAAACTCTTAGCTCACAGTCTTTGTGTGCAAATCAACAAACAACTTGGCAATCCACCGCTTAGGTTTGAGATGATTTTAAGTTGAGAGTGGGGT
>NZ_MXAP01000090.1 GCF_002027555.1 Moraxella equi | reverse complement strand
TATACCAACCGAACTTAAAAACTACCACACAACCACATAAAATAAAAGAACAACTTATCAATACAATCCAACCTCCAATCTTGTCTTAATCCTTTAATCCAACTCCAAACTTGTTCAATGGGATTTAAATCAGGTGAGTAAGGCGGTAGCCAAAGAATGGTGTGATTGTGCTTTTGCATCAACTCTTGTATGTCTTGTCTTTTATGGAAGGTGGCATTGTCCATCACAATGACACTGTTTGGTGGTAGTTCTGGTAGTAGCACTTGTTCTACCCAAGAGTAAAATACTTGACTGTTAATACTGCATTCATACAAACCCACAGCAAACAGCTTGTTGTTATAGATTGCCCCAATGGCGTTGGTTTGATTTTTGGCTTGCCAGTTATAGGTTCCATAACATCTTTGACTTTGATGAGCATAAGCATAAGGGCGATGGGTGTTACCTCTAAAACCACTCTCATCAAGATAAACAATGGGACGATTGTCTTGTTTGTATTGTTCAAGTTGTTTGACAAACTGTTGTCTTAGTTCAATATTGGCATTAGGATGCTTTAATCGCTTTTTTTACGAGTAAGTTTTAGGCGTTTTAATGCCTTGGCAATCGCCCTATCTGTGCAATTAAAACGGGTGGCTCGCTCTCTTTGATAAGCATCAGGGTAGTCAAGAACATCTTGGCGTAGTTTTTCCAAGTCTATCTTAGAAGTATAAGAAGTACGCACCTTTCTGTCTGGGTTTGCTTTCCAGTTTAAAATGGTGCGGGTGCTGATATTGTACTCTTCGGCAAGCTGTCGGTAGGTTTTACCACAATTTAGTTGCCTTAGTACTTGTTGTCTAAAATCATCTGAGTATGCCATAGGGGTATTGTAGCATATTTTGGGTTCGGTTGGTATAGC
>NZ_MXAP01000009.1 GCF_002027555.1 Moraxella equi | reverse complement strand
TGCTTATGATAGACTGTGTGGGTATTTTAGCTTAGGTATTGTTGTTTAACAATGCCGAATAATTTTTACCCAAAGATACTAGAGTTCTTGTGAAATTCAAAAATTTTAGCTTGTAAACCTTGATTTTATTAGATTTGGAATTTTGACAAGTTCAATAAAATCGTAATTTCGCAAGAAGTCTACTTTATGGATTTTTCTATTCATGCTCTCGCCAAAACCTTGCTGTTATTTGTCATGACGGCGCTTTGTGAGATTTTGGGGTGTTATTTTCCTTATTTGATTTTAAATAGACTTCCTGCAAAAACCTAAATTAAAGAAAACCGTTCGCCTTGAGCTTGTCGAACCATAACGGTTTTCCGCCACCCGCAGGCATAGCTCAGGGCGAACGGAACACTAGTTTTGCAGGAAGTTTAATGAGTAAAAAACATTGACTTTGGGCACTGACCGCTATGAGTCCGCTTGCCTTTGTACATCTTTTGATCTTGCACCCTGATGCGTCAGGCAAGATTTATGTCATGTATGGTGGTGCGTATGTTGCCGCAGCATTGGCATGGCTAAAAATCTCTTTGACAGCATGGGGTATGGCAGGCGGATTTATGGTGCCACTTAGGGTGTTGATTATCATTGTTCGGCCAAGATGAGTTTGGGGAAATTAAGACACGCCAAAAGGGATGTAAAAATTATATAAAATTACCATTGATTTTTGGGCGAATTGCAATTCGCCCAAAAATCAACACTTTACCACAGGGCAAATGTAATTTGTTCCTACAAATCCGCCCAAAGGTATGGTTGATTAACAATACCGAAAAATCAATCACTTTCCAAGAACGAACGCAAATGCTCAGAGCGAGATGGGTGGCGAAGTTTGCGTAGGGCTTTGGCTTCTATCTGACGGATACGCTCACGAGTAACATCGAACTGCTTGCCCACTTCTTCTAAGGTGTGGTCGGACGCCATGTCAATGCCAAACCGCATTTTTAACACTTTGGCTTCACGTTCGGTTAGGTTGTCCAGCACTTCTCGGGTGGCTTCACGCAAGCCTTCGGCAGTGGCACTCTCAACAGGACTTGAAATGGTGCTGTCTTCAATGAAGTCGCCTAGGTGGCTGTCTTCATCATCACCGATGGGGGTTTCCATGGAAATCGGCTCTTTGGCGATTTTTAGGACTTTACGCACTTTGGCTTCGTCCATATCTAAGCGTTCGCCCAGCTCTTCGGGGGTGGGTTCACGCCCCATCTCTTGGAGTAGCTGACGGCTGACACGGTTGATTTTATTAATCGTCTCAATCATGTGTACAGGGATACGAATGGTGCGTGCTTGGTCAGCGATGGAGCGAGTGATGGCTTGACGAATCCACCATGTGGCATAGGTTGAGAATTTATAACCACGGCGGTATTCAAATTTATCTACCGCTTTCATAAGACCGATGTTACCTTCTTGGATAAGGTCAAGGAACTGTAAGCCACGGTTGGTGTATTTTTTGGCGATGGAGATAACCAAACGTAAGTTGGCTTCGACCATGTCTTTTTTGGCACGACGAGCTTTGGCTTCTCCGATTGCCATTTGGCGAGCCACGGCTTTCATGTCTTTGATGTTCATTTGTAGGTTTTCTTCGTGTGCCAAGATTTTCTTTTGCAAGGCAACAACATCAGGCATCACCGCTTCTAAGGTGCCAGCAAAGGCAGGTTTGCCATCAATACGGTGAGCCAGCCAGTCAATGTTGGTCTCGTTACTGGGGAAGGTTTTTTTGAACTCATCAAGGGGCATTTTGCCTTTACGGATAACCAAACGCATGATTTGGCGTTCGGTGGTACGCACGTCTTCATAGACTTCACGCATGAGTGCCATGATTTGGTCAGATAGGCGGTTGTTGAGTTTTAAGAGCATAAAGCGAGTGGCAAGCTCATCATAGGCGGCTTTGGCTTTTTCGCTGTTACGCCCATGTTTTTCAAGCATTTTTTTGGCATTGTCAAACAGGCTTTGAATTTCATCAAAACGGGCTTTGACTTCTTCGGGGTCAAGACTGCTGTCATCGCTGTCAGCGTCGATGCTCATGCCGTTGCCATCATCGTCTTCGTCTTCGGTGTCGCTGTCATCATCGGCTTCACTGATTTTTAGGTTAATCTCTGTGTCGTTCTCTTGGATTTCAAAATCGCTGTCATCTAGGGATAAAAAGCCTGTGACCACATCGGAGATTTTTTTCTCGCCCGTTTGTACTTGTGCGTATTCATCAAGCACAAACTTGACCGTGCCAGGCCAGTATGCCATGATGTACTGCACTTCTCGGGTGCCTTCTTCGATGCGTTTGGCAATGCTAATCTCGCCATCCCGAGAGAGCAAATCCACTGTTCCCATCTCACGCATGTACATACGCACAGGGTCGGTGGTACGCCCCGGTTCGGTCTCAACGCTGGCTAATACCGCCGCCGCTTCATCGGCTGCCATGTCGTCATCACTGCCCGAGTTTGCCAAAATGATGTCGTCTTCATCAGGGGCGACTTCATAAATGGCAATACCCACGTCTGTCAGCATGGCGATGATGTCTTCTACTTGGTCGCTTTCGGTGACGGATTCGGGCAGTTGGTCGTTAATCTCGGCATAGGTCAGATAGCCTTGCTCTTTGCCAAGCTGAATAAGGGCGGCTAATTGGGAAGTAGAATGTTCGCTCATGGGTTCTCGCTCATGCCTAAAAGTGATTGAAACGGTCAATTATAACACAGTTGGGTGCTAAATGGGGGTTGGGCTTGATTTTTTAAAGGGGTATAAAAGGCGTGTGATAAATTTTAAAAATCATGCTCTAATCTCGACTTAAAATGCATCGTTTTATAAAAGCAGGCACGTCAAACCATCAAGATTTTAACCCCATCGCATAAGTAGCAACCATCGGTTTGACAAAGGGGATTTTGTCAAAGGCAATCAGTCCGACATTGCGAGCGACTTTCATGACAGGGTTGGTGCTGGTAAAACTGCCAACAACGGTATCGCAGAATTTAATCACTCGCTTTTGGTCGGTTTGGCGGGACTGCTCATAACCTAGCAGGCGGGTCTGGTTGCCAAAGTCGGGGGTGGTCATGCCAAATTTACCGCTTTTGGCGTTTTGTAGGTTCTCGCCCAAAAGTTTGGCAAGAGCGTAGGCGTCTCTTAGGCATAGATTAAAGCCTTGACCTGCCACAGGGTGTAGTGTGTGAGCGGCATTGCCCATGAGTACACAGCGACCGACGACCTGCCGATGAGCCAGTACTTTGGTCAAAGGGTATGCCCCACGCCTGCCTGCTTGTACAAACTGCCCTGCATCTGTGCCAAAGACTTGTTGCAATGTCGCCAAAAAGTGAGCGTCATCATGCAAGTAGGCGTGTTCATCGCCTTTTGGGCAGATAAAGACGACCGAACGGCGATATTTGGCATCTGTGCTGTCGGGTAGGGGTAGTACCGCCAGCGGTCCAGCAGGGCTGAATTTTTCAATGGCGACATGCTTGTGTGGCGTGTCTGTCTCAACCACGCCAACGATACCCACTTGCCCATAATCATGACTGTCCGCCCCTATGCTAAGCATGTGGCGAGCAGGCGAGTGCTGACCATCGCACGCCACAACCAGTGGGGCGGATAGCTGAATGTTGCCGTTGCCTGTTTTGTCATCTTGACTGATGGCAGTAACATGAGCCATGTCGTCATCTTGGTCGATGGCGGTCACTTGGGTGTTATCATGCAGGCGGATATAGGGGCTTGCCTTGACCGCTTGGAGCAGTACCCGTCCTAGCCATGCGTTTTCCATGACAAAGCCAAAGCTCTCAACGTTCTCCGCCTGTTTATCAAGTGTCGCCCGCCCAAAGCTACCAAGCTCGCTAATCAGCACCTTGTCAATACGGCAGGCGTGGCTGTCCAACTCATCCCACAGCCCAATCTCATGATAAATCTGCACGCTACGCCTAGACAAAGCGGTGTTGCGACTGTCTAGATAGGATTGGCGTTCACGGTCTTGGTCGGGGGCGATGGTCGGGTATTTGACCGTCTCCAACAGCGTGCTATAAATGCCGTGATGAGCCAAAAGCAGGGCAAAGGACAGTCCGACGTGACCGCCACCGATGATGATGACGTGGTTATGCTCAGGTGGGGTATCGGGGTGTGGGGCTGTCATGACTGTCTCGCTGGATAAATGGATGGTGTATTAGGGCGTGTTGAATGTTGGTATTTGTAATGAAAAATGCCTGTTTAAAAAAGCAGGGGAATCGCCCGTTTTCCAAGGAAAAAGTGAAGTTTGATGGTCATTCTATCAAACGAACTTTTGACAATGAAAAAAAATCCGACCACTTAATTTAAAGAAATTAAGGTAAAATCTTGACAATTTACACGATTAAGTGGTCGGATAGCCATTTTCATGCAAAAATGGATTAAAGCGTTAAATTATACCATATTCTACCCCACTCTCAACTAAC
>NZ_MXAP01000089.1 GCF_002027555.1 Moraxella equi | reverse complement strand
GTTAGTTTGATGATTCAAGTTTTAAAAGACAATCGTGTTATAAAGATGTTGATTGGGTTTTTATTGGCTTATGGTGCTATCGTATTTGTAATTACGCCAAAAAACGATTAAAATAGCCCCTTTTGCCACATCGGCAGGTTATCAAGGTTTATTTATGTCAAAATCCCCTTCGGTCTTTGGCGGGGCGATGATTATCGCAGGCACCGCCATTGGGGCGGGCATGCTCGCCAATCCTACCGCCACGGCAGGCGTGTGGTTCTCATGGTCGCTGTTGGTGTTCGCCTACACTTGGCTTTGTATGTACGCATCGGGTCTTATGATATTAGAAGCCAGCACTACATTCCCCCCGAGTGCCAACCTTGCAACCATCGTCAAATCCTTGCTCGGCAAAGGCTGGAACACCATCAATAGCCTATCGCTCGTCTTTGTGCTGTATATCCTGCTCTACGCCTACATCACCAGTGGCGGGGGTTTGACCGCCAGTCATCTGTCTGCCTTGACAGGCACAGACATCGCCCCACGCCTAGGTTCGCTCATCATCAGCATACTGTTTGCGGTGTTTGTGTGGCTCTCAACTCGGGTGGTGGACAGAGTGGCAAGCGTACTGATGATTGGCATGATAGTCAGCTTTTTTATCTCTGCCTTTGGCATGATGTCATCGGTTAGTCTAGATACGCTCTTTGACACTCACGCCCCGACTGGCATGGCTTACACGCCCTACATCTGGGTGGCATTGTCCACGGTGCTTGTATCTTTTGGCTATCATATCGGCGTACCAAGCATGGTCAAATACTTTGGGGGCGACACCGCCAAAGTCGCCAAATCGGTCTTGATAGGCACACTCATGGCACTCGGGTTTTATCTGCTGTGGCAAGTGGTCGTCCAAGGCAACCTACCACGCACCGATTTTGCCCCCGTCATCGCCAAAGACGGCGATGTGGCAACGCTACTAGGGGCGATTGGCAAATCGGGCTTTATCGGCACCATGTTGGGGGCATTTGCTTACATGGCATTGACCAGTTCCTTTTTGGGCGTGGCGTTGGGATTGTTTGACTTTTTGAGTGATTTTTTTGGGTTTGGCGATGACAAGACAGGGCGAGCCTATGCGGTGGCGGTGGTGTTCTTACCGCCTTTGGTGCTAAGTCTGATTGCCCCGTTTGGCTTTACAACCGCCATTGGCTTTGCAGGGCTTGCCTTGACCGTGTGGGGCGTCATCGTCCCTGCCCTGCTTGCCAAGGCTCACCGCCAAAAGCACCCTGATAGCACCTACCGAGCCTTTGGCGGTCAATTTATGATTTATTTTGTCATCGTCTTTGGCATAATAAACATCATCGCCCAAATTGGCGGTTATTTGGGCATGGTGCCAAGTTTTGGCGGATAGATTGGTAAAGTTAAATCAGACAAGGATGTTTGGTTTTAAAACAAAACTCACACCTCAAAAAAAGCCCCGCATCTCCGCAGGGCTTTTTATTTTATCTTAATTTTAATGTCATGAGTGATAACACCACAAGGATAATACATACAATCCAAAAACGTATCACAACCTTAGTTTCTTTTAGCCCCATTTCTTCAAAATGGTGGTGCAAAGGTGCCATCAAAAAGACCCGCTTTTTACGCAGTTTGTACGAGCCGACTTGGATGATAACCGACAAAGCTTCCATGACAAAAATACCGCCCATTAGGATAAAGGCAATCTCTTGACGTGTCATCACCGCAATCGTGCCAAGCATACCGCCTAGACTCAATGCCCCCGCATCGCCCATAAACACCTCGGCAGGGGCGGCGTTGTACCACAAAAAGCCCAAACACGCCCCAATCATGGACGCACAGACCACGACCACTTCGCTGTTATAAGCGATATACGGCACGGACAGATAATTTGCCCATGCCACATGACCCGACACATAAGCAAACACCCCAAGCCCTGCCGACACCAGCACCACAGGCAAGGCGACCAAGCCGTCCAAGCCGTCTGTTAAATTGACCGCATTGGACGTGCCGTTAATGGCAAAATAGGTGAGCGTAATAAAGCCAAGCCCAAAGGGTATGGCAGACAAGGGAATGTACAGATTTTTAAAGGCAGGAATAAGCAAATCCTGCATGGCGTGCATGGTGGTGGGATTTTGTTGTAAAGAGATATAGTAAAGCGACCCACCAGCGAGCAACGCCCCCACCGACAGCCAAAAATATTTCTTTTTGGCAACCAAGCCTTGGGGGTTTTTATGCTTGATTTTTAGCCAGTCATCACGCCAGCCGACCGCCCCAAAGATGACCATGACTGCCATCAAAATCCACACATAAGGGTTTGTCAAATTTGCCCAAAGCAAAGTAGAAATCCCAATGGCAAACAAAATCAGCACACCACCCATCGTTGGCGTGCCTTGCTTGACAAGGTGCGTTTTTGGGCCGTCTGTGCGTACCGCTTGACCGTATTTTAGGTTACGCAGGTAGGCGATGACAGGCTTGCCCGCCATCAGCACAATCGCCATGCTCGTCATGACCGCAAGCAAGCTCCTTAGCCCCAAAGACGCAATGGTCTGGCGATACAAAATGTCAAAATAATCAATGAGCCAATATAACATCGTTTACTCGCTTACAGGTTGGGTTAAATCGTGAATCAAAGTTTCCATTGCCATAAATCTTGACCCTTTAAACAGCACTGCCCAATTTTCGCCAGTGTTAATCGTGGACAAAATTTCTTGGGTGACTTGGGATTTATCGTTAAAATGCACGCTATCAATGCCAGCTTGTTGGGCGGTGTCAAAAGTGTTTTTCATTAAACTTCCCACACAGATGAGCTTATCCACGCAAATCTGCCCAATCTGCTCGCCCAAAGATTGATGTTCAGAAATGCTGTCATCGCCCAGCTCACCAATGTCGCCAATCACCATCAGAGTTTTATCATAAGCATTTTCTTCCAAAAACTTTTGGGCATTTAACACTTTCAACCCTGCAATCATCGCAGGGACATTGGCGTTATAAGTGTCGTCAATAATCAGATGGTTGTTAAACGGTTTGAAATTTAAACGACCTTTGGCGGGTTTGGCATTATTTAGACCACTTACAATCAAGTCAAAACCCACACCCAACGCCAAGGCACAGGCGGTGGCGGACAAGGCATTGCCAACATTATGTTCGCCTGCAAAAGGAAGCAGTACTTGACCTTCGTCAAATTCGTCCACCGCCAAATTGACCACCAAATTAAAGCCAACCTTATCCGCCAAAACTTCCACATCATCAGCAAAGACATCGCCCATCACTTGCACAAAGTCTAATTTGTCAAGCTCGGCTTGTTCGGCTTCACTAAGTTTGGAAAAATCCATCGCTTCACGGGGTGGGACATTTTTTTCGCCTGTGGTTAAAATTTGAGCGGTAAATTTGCCGGCTTCATTTGCCAACAACCCAAAAAATTCATCGCCATAAGGTAGCACCGCCACGCCAGTTTCATCAAGTCCTTGAAAGATTTCGGCTTTGGTTTTGGCAATGTTTTCCCGACCGCCAAACTCGCCCAAATGAGCCGTACCAATGTTAAGCACGCACGCCACATCAGGCGACACAAGGCGTGTGGTGTAGGCAATCTCGCCAATGTGGTTCGCCCCAAGTTCTAGCACGGCAAATTTGTGTTCGTCCGTCAGCTCCAGGAGCATCATTGGCACACCCAAATCGTTGTTCAAATTCCCCCTTGTAATCAGCGTGGGGGCGATTTGGTTTAGGATACTGCCCAGCATTTCTTTGGTGGTGGTTTTGCCTGCCGAGCCTGTCAGGGCAACCACTTGCAAATCAGGGTGGACATCACGGCGGTATTTGCCCAAAAGCCCGAGTGCCTTTTTGCTGTCGCCTACGATAAGCTGGGGTAAATCACTTTCCACTTTTTCATTAACAATCGCCAACACCGCCCCTTTTTCAAGGGCAATACCCACAAATTCGTGTCCGTCAAAATTATCGCCACGAATTGCCAAAAAAATATCGCCTGCGTTAATGGTGCGAGTGTCGGTAGTAATACGAGTGCTTTGGGCGGTAAATTGCCCGTGCCAAGTGGGGTTAAGCTCACTTAGAGCGGTATTTAAATTGTCAAATTGCCAAATATAGGGGGTCATAGGGTTTTCTCAAAAATAAATTAAAATTAAAGTATGGGTTGAACTTATAGTATCGCAACGGGACAAAAAAGCACAGACTAAAATAGTGCCAACTTTTCATTTCCAAAAAACTATTCTCTTCTCAAATGAGCAGGTGTTTTTCGGTGCATTTCTTGGTTGATTGAATATAAAATATTTAAAGCATTAGCAATAACTTCTCTTTCATTATCAAATTCATTTTCTTCAACCAATCCCATCTCTAATTCCAAACAACCAAAATCAACAGAAACATCATCATATTCTTCCATTAAAATAATTTCTCTAATAATTCCATAAATAGAGCTTTTTACGGGTTTTTTGTTGGTTTTATTTTTAATGAAAGATGTTCCACGAAAACTAGAAAACGACAAATTCCCAATTTGATTTAACTGGGTAAATTTTGCCAAAAATCATCATTCATAGATTTTAAAACGCTTGGATTATAAACATCACATTTAAGAATGATTTTATCGCCATCTACAAAAATAAGATAATCCAAACAATGCCTTTGCGAATACAAACCAACAATGGTACGAATATGATTGTAATTTGATTCAAAAAAACGTATCTTGCCCCCGATATTTTTTTAAAAATAACGCTCGACAATCTTCCAAAAAACCTTGATAAATATGATAAGTTAATCTATCAAAAAAGTCTTGGGTATGTTTTTGTCGCTGAATAAAACACTCTACATCACTCATTACTTCCCCCACTTGCTAATCATCTCCCCCACCACTACCCTGTCATCAAACTCATACCGCACACCCTTAATCTCTTGATAAGTCTCGTGTCCCTTACCCAAAATCGCCACAATGTCATTCTCGCCTGCTAATTTTACCGCAAGTTCAATCGCCAATTTACGGTCAGGTTCAATTTCAATCTTATAATGACTCTCACAGTCCAAGCCTTCTTGCATATCCTTTAAAATCGCCAAAGGCTCTTCGCTTCTAGGATTATCGCTGGTTAAAATCACTTTATCGGCAAATTTTAGGGCGGATTTGGTCATCAAAGGTCGTTTGCCCCTGTCCCTATCGCCCCCACAGCCAAGCACCGCAAACAGCGTGCCAGCACAATGCGTACGTAGGCTTGACAGCACCTGCTCCACCGCATCAGGGGTGTGGGCATAGTCCACGATAAACGAACCACGCTCGGACGGCACTTGCTCCATACGCCCCCTTGCCCCTTGTAAGTGATTGATATTATTGCTAATTTCATCAAAACTTACATTCATGGCAAGGCTTGCCCCAATGCTTGCCAATAGGTTTGCCACGTTAAATAAGCCTAACAATGGACTTTTTACCGTCATCTCGCCTTGTGGGGTTTGGATAACGAGCTCCACCCCATTTAGGCTTGGGCTGATTTGTTTAGCAAAAAAGTCAGCCGTTGAGTCTTTGGTACTGTACGTCCACATGGCAAGCCCCGACTGTTTGGCTTGACGGATAAAGATTTCGCTAAATTCATCATCGGCATTGATAATGGCATGGGTCAGCGTGGGAAATAACGCCTTGTCAAAAAGCCGTGCCTTCGCCCCTGCATAGTCGTCCATGTCGGCATGATAATCCAAATGGTCTCGGGAAAGGTTTGAATACACCGCCACCGTGATTGGCACGCCTTGCAAGCGGTGCTGATGAAGTCCATGACTGCTTGCCTCCAATGCGATACATTCCACGTCCGCTTTGGCATAGTCATAAATGGCGTGTTGCAGAGCGACCACTTCTAGCGTGGTATGGGTGCTTGGGCTAAGATTTGGCAAAATGCCGTTACCTGCCGTTCCCATGACGGCAGTTTTGTGATTGGCAAGGGATAACAGCTGGGCGGTAAGCTGGCTAATGGTGGTCTTGCCGTTGGTGCCTGTAACTGCCACGACTTTTGGCAAAGCTGCCACCCCTATTTTTTGCAGATATGCCTTGACCAAATCGCCCAAAATCAGGCGTAAATTGGCAATATGCACAATCGGCATTTTGGCATTATCCACGCCCATGTCGGACTCACTTATCTCAGACAGCACCGCTTGGCTATTGATGGTTTCAATATAGCCTTTTGCCTTGGATTTGATGTCAGGATTGACCGACAACAACACAAAAATCTCGCCACCTGCCACCTTGCGACTGTCCGACACAAAGCCTGTGATTGGCAAATCCTTGATATGCCCCCAATCCACATCAGACACATGGGGCTGTAAAATTTCGGCAAAATCGTTGAATGTTGTCATAAAAAAATCCTTCTTAAAAATAAAAAATAAAATGGTAAAACAGCTTACTGGTTTGTATCGAGCGGTTTGTCAAATGGCACGTTATAAATTCTAAGCGTCTCTTTCATCACCTTGGCGAACACAGGGGCGACGGTTTGTCCAGCGTACTTGCCCTGTTTTGGGTCTTCTGCCAAAATCACCACCACAAAACGGGGACTAGTCGCAGGGGCGAACCCTGCAAAGACGTTGCGATATTGGTCGGTATAATAACCGCCTGCTGGATTGGTGCGACGTGACGTGCCTGTCTTGCCTGCCACATAGTAGCCATCAATGGCGGCGGCTGTCCCCGTACCGCCTTTTTCGGTCACGCTAATCATCATATTGGTGATGTCTTTGGCGTGTTGCTCGCTGATGACCTGTTCTGGGGCAGGAACAGATTCTTCTTTAACCAGTCTTAGATGATTCATCTTGCCCCCATTGGCAAGTGCTGCATACGCCCCTGCGACCTGAGCCAGCGTGACCGACTGCCCATAGCCGTATGCCAACGTGGCACGACGGGTAACGTCTTTGGCGGTCGGGGTATGTAGCACGCCTGCCGACTCAGCAGGCAGGTTCAAAGCCGTCTTTTGCCCAAAGCCGAACTTTCTTTGCATGTTCACGATGGCGTCAGGGGGCAACTCTAGGGCGATTTTGGCGGATGCGACATTAGATGACTTTTGGATAAGCTTACCCATGGTAATCGCCCCATAGCGACCACCATCACGAATGCTATACCCACCAAGTCTCATGCTACCTGCCCCTGTGTCAATGAGTGTTCGGGTGCTATACCGCCCCGACTCCAAGGCGGCCGCCACCGTCAAAGGCTTGACCACCGACCCCGGTTCAAAGGTATCTAGCACAGGGCGGTTCCGCTCGCTTGCCCCGTGTCTTTTTGACAAATCATTCGGGTTGAAAGACGGCCACGACCCCATGGCAAGCACGTTACCTGTCTGCACATCGACAATCATGCCCGAGCTTGACCGTGCCGACTGCACCCGCCCAAGCTCTTCTAGCTCTTTGTATAAAATATACTGCAACCGTGAATCTATGGTCAGATGAATGTCCTGCCCTGCCGTCATGGGTAAGAGTTCTTTGATGTCGCCGATACTGCCCTGCACCGCTCGCAGGCTTAGCACTTGACCGTTTTGTCCTGTCAGCTGTTTGTCATATTTGGCTTCTATGCCTGCTCGCCCCCCATAGACAGGCGGGTCATCTTGGGAGTAGCCCATATAGCCCAATATCTGTGCCATGGGTTCAGGTTGTAGATAGTAGCGTTTCTCGCTCGTCTCTCTAAACACGCCCTTAAAGCCTAGCATGGTGACTCGCTGAGCCACCTCAGGGGCGACTCGGTTAAGTAACACCAGTCGTTTGGACCCCGCCCCCGATGGCAGGGCTTGTTTGATGGCTTCTGGGTCGTCCAAATCCACCGCCCCATTTAGATGTACCGCTTGTTCTAATGTTTCACGTGAAACACCACTGGCAGCCGCCAGCGTTTCTAGATTCATCTCATCAAGCTCTTGCACTAGCTTTTGGCGACGCTCTTCGCCTTTGGTGTTTTTGATTTTCTTTTGCAAATCATAATACGCCAAAGCATAGTCATAAGGGCTAAAAATCACCGTGGTCAAAGGGGCATTGGCAGCAAGGGGAGCCCCGTTGGTATCATAGATGTTGCCACGATGGGCGGTGATGGTTCGCTTACTGGTGATGAGCTTATCGCCTTGGCTGATGTAGTAGTCGGCATTGGCGATTTGAAGCCAATAAGCACGGGCAAAGAGTGCCGAAAAGCACACCGCCATCACCGCCCAAACTATCTTATAACGCCCCACATCTTGAAGCCCACCCAACAGCGAGACACCCGAGCTTTTTTTGCGTTTGCGTGTTTTTTTCAAAGGGTTTTGGGCTAACTCTTGGGTATCAGGCGTGCGTTTGGTGGCATGGCTTTTGTCCAGCTTTTTGCCCAGACTGCCGATTTTGCTTAGTTTCTCGCCAATATCACTCTTGGGGGGCGTGCTTGTCTTTTGCCCTGAGCGGTTTTGGTTTTTTGGGTGTTTGGGCTGTTTTGGGGTTTGGTCGTTTTTACTCATAAGACACCCCCGTATTGTCTAGATTGCCTAAATTACCAAGCTCGTCCCATTCGTCTTGATTTATCTGCTCTTTTTTGGTTGGATAATGCATGCCAAGCTCGCCCACCGCACGTCTTGCCACTTGTGGGGTTGCACTAAATGTCTGCTGTTCAATGAGCAGGCGACTCTCTTCGACTTGCATGTTCACCAGTTGCTGTCTTAGACGGGTAAGTTCTTGATAGGTCTGATGGCGTTTTTGGGTTTGTGTGGCTATCATCACGCCTGTGATGAGAATCCCAAACAATAGTCCGATGACAATCAGTCGATACAACCCCACCAAGCTCATCGGCTCGGTCGTGTATTCATGTAAGTCGCTGTCAGTGCTTGGGTTCATGGGTTGTGATTTATAATGGTTTAAATGATAAATTAAATGGGACAAATCATGGCGATGATGAATCAATTGGATAGGTCAATTGAACGATTCAAATGCCATCTGATTTCGCCTCGCCCCACGCAAATAGGCACTTCTGGCTCGCACGTTGGCACGCACCTCGTCATCGCTTGGGGCAATGCGATAGGGTTTATCAAAATATTTGGGACGTTTTGGCGGTATGGGTAGTTTGTCATCGCCTTCATGTCGCCCTTTGCTGTGATTATTTAAAAACCGCTTGATAATACGGTCTTCTAATGAGTGAAAGCTAATCACGGCAAGCTGTCCGCCTGATTTTAGGGCGGTTAGGGTCTGATTTAAAAATTCTTTGACATCGCCAAGCTCGTTGTTGATAAATATCCGCATGGCTTGAAAGCTCTGCGTGGCAGGGTGTTTGCCTTTTTGCCAAGCAGGGTGAGCCTCTTTGATGGTCTCGGCAAGCTCCAATGTGGAATCATAATTTTCCATCGTCTTAATCGCACGGGCGATTCTACGGCTATGACGCTCTTCGCCATATTCATATAGCACATTGGCAAGAGTCTCTTCATCCACGACTTTGAGCCACTGCCCCACGCTTTGCCCACGGCTCGTGTCCATACGCATGTCCACCGCCCCATCTTTCATAAAGCTAAATCCCCGAGCACCGTCATCAAGCTGTGGACTAGACACACCCAAATCCGCCATGATACCGTCCACTTGACTGATACCAAGTTTTGCCAGGCTTTCATTAAGACTGGCAAAACTGTCATGCACCACCACCACACGGCTGTCGGTTTTGGCAAGCCCGTCTGCCACCGCTATTGCTTGCGGGTCTTTGTCAAAGACAATAAGCGTGCTGTCGGCTGTCAAATAATCAAGCAATAGCCGACTGTGTCCGCCCCGTCCAAAGGTTGCGTCTACATACACGCCTGCCTGTGGCGACACACCCGACAAATCAGACACACCAAGCACGCCTGCTACCGTCTCGTGTAACAAGACAGTCTCATGAATCAAGGCAGGTGTGCGGTCGGTTGTGGTCATGATAATTGGTTTGGATATGTTTGGGTATTTGGTTTAAAATCAGTCTGATAAAAACAAAAACCAAGTCCGTCACGACGCACTTGGTTTGCTTGGGTCGGCGTCACCCATGTTAGTGTTATTTTTTAGCAGGCTCAGCTTCTGCCTTTGGCTCGCCTTGGGCTGCCTGTGCTTCTAACTGCTTCATCATCTCTGCCATCTGCTCTTCGGCTTTGGCTTGGGCATCAGCAGCCGCCTTTTTGGCACTGGCTTCGTCTAGTAGCTCAACGGTGAAAATCAGCACGCTGTTTGGCTCAATGACTGGTGGTGAACCTGCCTCGCCATAGCCCAACTCTGACGGCATATAGAACTCATACTTACTACCAGCAGGCATGAGCTGAACACCCTCTCTAAACCCTGGAATCATCTGACCTAGGTCAAACTGGGCAGGCTCGCCACGCTCATAAGAGCTGTCAAAGACCTTGCCATCAATGGTCTTGCCTTCATAGTGAGTAACAACCACATCCGTCGCCTTAGGCTTGACCCCCGTGCCTTCGGTGATGACTTTATATTGTAGTCCTGACGGTGTGGTTTTTACGCCTTCTTTGGTCTTGTTTTCAGCCAAAAATTTCTCACCGGCTTCTTTGTTGGTTTTGGCTTTGGTTTCTAGCTCTTTGACCGCGTCTGCCTCTTTGCGTTTTTGATAAGCCTCAAAAATCGCCTGAGCCTGCTCATCGGTAAATTTGCTCTCTTTGCCTTCAAAGCCTTCAGAGAGTGCTGCCGCGATGATTTTTGGGTTAATCTCGCCGTCCATTTCTTTTAGGTTTCTGCCTGCGTCATGACCCAAGATATAGCTGATTTTGTCCATTTCAGGGCTTTGTTCACTGATGTTTGCGGTACTGGCAGGTTTGGCGGTATCGCCGTCTTTGTTACAGCCTGTTAGGGCAAGCATGGACGCCATTAGGGCAGTCATCAAAAAAGTGGTGCGAGTGGTTTTCATTGTGTGTCTCTTTATTTTGAAAAATAAAACGCCATTGGTAAGTGTTGGCAAAGTCATCAAATGGGCATGCTAACTGTCCGACACCCAAAATCGCTTAAAAAATTGCTTACAAAATCACTTGGCGAAAAAATACGGCATATCATACCAAAAAAACATAGAAATCGCTATTATGATTGCAAAAAATTTTTAATGATATAAAACGCTTAGGTATGATTATTGTTACTTTATCTGTCTTTTATGCTTTTACAAAAGACAAAGTTGGGGTGGGGCGATTGGATAAATAAGGGTAGATTTTGGATTTGGTAATTGGCAAATAGGCGTTTTTTAAAAATGCAAGGCATTCGCCAATTAAGATAATTTTTTTACACTTGAATCATCAAACTAAC
>NZ_MXAP01000088.1 GCF_002027555.1 Moraxella equi | reverse complement strand
CTTGAATCATCAAACTAACTGCAACACCTTTGGATAATAGACCTCATCAGGTGTTCGCCAATTTAAACATTTTCTAGGTCGCAGATTGAGTTTGGCGACCTTTGTTTGTATGTATTGATTGTCCCACTGGTTAATATCAGACCCTTTGGGGAAATATTCTCTTAATAACCCATTGGTGTTTTCATTGCTTCCTCTTTGCCAAGGCTGTCTTGGTGGTGGAAAGTAGATGGTTGCTTTTAAGTGGTCTGTTATTTCTTGATGTTTGGCAAATTCTTTCCCCCTATCTGGTATGATTGTATGCACAGGCTGAT
This sequence comes from Moraxella equi, assembly GCF_002027555.1. Taxonomy (GTDB): domain Bacteria; phylum Pseudomonadota; class Gammaproteobacteria; order Pseudomonadales; family Moraxellaceae; genus Moraxella; species Moraxella equi. The sequence goes on along the minus strand of NZ_MXAP01000088.1, from coordinate 536 downwards.
TCACTAAGGCATTGATGATGGCTTGACTGACCAAGGTTGCTTTTTTGGCTTTGACGGTTGTGCAAATTAAAAAAGACTACATCTATCTACCAAAGTAACAAAACAAGCCTTGATACAAGCCCCGATAGATGGTTGCATAACTCATTTGCTCAGGCGACCATTGATGGTTAAATGACTTGTCTTGTACCAAGTTAAATACATACGGATTGGTTGGCTTTAACCTAGGGCGACAGGCTTGTCTTCTTGTTTGGTAAAGGCAAGCTGCTTTGATTGCTGAATAATTGTCAACACCGCCATTTCTCTTGATTTCACGGCAAATGGTGGACTTGGCTCTATTTAATTGTTTGGCAATTATACCCATAGATTTACCCAAAGACAACAAAACCATTATCTTTTCACGCTCATCTATGCTAAGATGTTTGTAAGAAGTGTTCATGCTCTTTAATGCTTTATTTTGTGTGGTAACTTAATAATACATTAAATTGATGAACGCTTCTTTATTTTATTTGGTGTTGCGGTTGGGTTGTAAATTCAAG
>NZ_MXAP01000087.1 GCF_002027555.1 Moraxella equi | reverse complement strand
TAAGTTCGGTTGGTATAGGTTTGGAAAGACAATCATAAAGGCAAAGCTTACGGCTTGGAGGATTTCTTGGGAGTTCATGGTAAATTCTAGTTATGATAAAATGACTTATCATAACCAAAAATTACTCAAAAATAAAGTAAAAATCTGCTCGTTATTAAAATGATGAAATTTTATAGGCATTTACCTCACCATCTTTTCCAATGTAGAAAATATAGCCATATTTCAAAATAATGGTTTCGCCATTTTGACCCTTTAACCCATTGTGATAAAATCCTTCATCAACACTACAAGCGTCTTTTTCGCTTTGCAAAGTCAAATCGCCACAAGTTTGAATTTCCACCCAAGTTTTACCTTGTTTTGGGCTGGTGCTGATATTACCTGTTAAAGCGGTGCCGCCACACATCATATTAAAATAAGCATTATTATATTTTGGTACAGGAGCATTATCTTTGTCCAGTAATTTTGGAAAAAATTGCAAGGCTTGCTTGGTTTTTTCAAAATACAAATCTTCCAAACGAGCCTCATCATACACATCAACGCAAACATCAAAATCTGCCAAAGTTGTTTGTTTCTGTGCGGTCATTGGTTTGGTTGTGTTTTGTGTTGGATTAACACAGCCAACCATTAAAATTGCCATTAAAAACGCATATTTTTTTCACAATAATCTCCTAATTTTAATGCATTTGACTGTTGAAATTCATTTTTGAAAGCGGTTAATTTTAGGCGTAGCAACTGTATCCCTTAAAGAATACAGTTGCTACGAATTGGGGAAAAATTACAAGGAAAATTGAGCATTTTTAAAAATACCCTTTTAAAAAAATCAACTTTCCAACTTCTCCATTTTCTCCGCCTTCTTCATCTTCTTCACCGTCATCGCCAAAAGACTCACCGCCGCAGGGGTAACGCCACTAATACGGCTTGCCTGCCCCAATGTTGCAGGGCGGACTTGGGTAAGTTTTTGTACGATTTCATTGGATAAGCCTGATACGCTCGCATAATCAAAATCAAGCGGTAAAGCCGTGTTTTCAAGGCGCTTCATCTGCTCAATCTCGTCATTTTGGCGGTCAATATAGCCTTGATATTTCACACTAATTTCAATCTGCTCGCCTGCTTCGCTACTCACCTGACTGTCTGCCACTTTGGCAATGTCGGTAAAGTTGATATTTGGGCGTTTTAGTAGGTCAAGCAGGCTGTTTTCTTTGGTCAAAACTTCGCCCGTATTTGCCATAAACGCCTTGCCAAGCTCATTATTTGGCGTTGCCCAGATATCTTTTAGGCGGGCAGTTTCGCTGGCAATAGATTCCATTTTTTGATTAAATTTCGCCCAGCGTTCATCGTCCACAAGCCCAAGCTCTCGCCCAATCGCCGTCAAACGAGCATCCGCATTGTCTTCACGAAGGAGCAAGCGGTGTTCAGCACGGCTTGTAAACATCCGATACGGCTCTTTGGTGCCATGCGTTATCAAATCGTCCACCAGCACCCCAAGATAAGACTCGTGGCGTTTGGGCGTCCACGCCTCCTTACCCAAAACAGACAACCCTGCATTTATCCCTGCCAATAGCCCCTGTGCTGCCGCCTCTTCGTAGCCTGTCGTGCCGTTGATTTGCCCTGCAAAATACAAGCCGTCAATGGATTTGGTTTCTAGTGTGGGTTTTAGGTTTTGTGGGTCAAAATAATCGTATTCAATGGCGTAACCGGGGCGAATGATGTGGGCATTTTCAAGCCCTTGCATTGTATGGATAAAATCAATCTGCACATCAAAGGGCAAAGAAGTTGAAATGCCATTAGGATACAGCTCGTGCGTGGTCAAGCCCTCTGGCTCAATAAAAATCTGATGACTGTCCTTATCGGCAAAGCGATGAATCTTATCTTCAATGGACGGACAGTATCTAGGGCCCACACCTTCAATCTTACCGCTAAACATGGGTGAGCGGTCAAGATTGGCACGGATAATGTCGTGCGTGCGTTCGTTGGTGTGGGTGATATAGCAAGGGATTTGGCGTGGGTGCATAGACACATCGCCCATATAGCTCATCACAGGCAAGGGCGTGTCGCCGTGTTGTACGGTCATCACAGAAAAATCCACCGTGCGAGCGTCAATCCTAGCAGGTGTGCCTGTTTTTAGCCGTCCAACGGGGAGTTTAAGCTCACGCAAACGGTCAGCCAAACGAATGGACGGCATATCGCCCGCCCGTCCGCCTGATTGGTGCTGTAAACCAATGTGAATTACCCCACCCAAAAAAGTCCCCGAAGTCAGCACAATGCTTTGGGCGTTAATGCGGACACCGCTTGCCGTCACCACCGCCACCGCCTTGCCGTTCTCAACGATAATATCATCAACAGGTTGTTGGAATAAGTCAAGATTGGGCTGATTTTCAAGGGTATGGCGGATAAAGGCTTTATAAAGCAGTCGGTCGGCTTGGGCTCGTGTGGCTCGCACCGCCGCCCCTTTACGGCTGTTTAGGACGCGAAACTGAATGCCTGCGTGGTCGGTTGCCAAAGCCATTGCCCCACCGAGTGCGTCCACTTCTTTTACTAGGTGTGATTTGCCAATACCACCAATGGCAGGGTTACAGCTCATCTGTCCCAGCGTTTCAATGTTGTGGGTGATGAGCAAAGTTGGCACGCCCATTCTGGCAGACGCCAATGCTGCCTCTGTGCCTGCGTGTCCGCCACCGATGACGATGACATCAAATGTTTTGGTTAAAAAGCTCATATTTTTATAGATAGATAAATGAAAAACTGGCTATTTTAGCATAATTTTGGGGGTGTGGGTATGGGTTTTGTGGGTAAAATTTGGGATATGTGAATGTTATGGTATCGTTGTTTAATTATAAATTTTAAAACTTGTATATAAGGTCAATTTATTGTCCAACATTAAAAATAAAAAGGGCAAATATTATTTACCCTTAAAAATCACACAAGCCCATCATGATTATAAATATTTTAAAACCTATCTCAGCATAAAATCATACGCCTTTACCATAGGATTGCTTTCTTTAAAATCTATATAATAATTTTTACTGTCGTCATATAAGTCTATTTTACCGTCATTATTACTGTCTTTTTTGGTGGTAAAATAATAACGCTCCATATTCATCACCCAGCTACCTTGGATAAAATATTCATCATCAAGGTGTAATTTTGTCAGATTACCCCCTTTATCATCGCTCATATATAACGATATTTGAGCATGAATGCTGTCGCTGTCATATTTACCGATATTTTCTTGAACGGTATAAATAAAATGATGATAATGCTTTAAATCATCTTTATGAACATTTTGCAAATTCATCTCACCACGCCCCATATAATCCGATTTTATATAAACAGGATAATAGGCTTCATGAATGATTTGGGTATTGTTTTTAAATAAAGGTGTGGTTTGTCCTGTTTGTTTATTTTCAAAAATAAGATTAAACATTTGACCGCTGATTTTATCATCAGAGACCGACACATGGCTATATATTTGTGTTTTTGAATATGACCCGCTTTTGTCCACATATTCATCTATGGCAGACACCACCACAGGGTGCAACAGACTATCCGCCCCATACAAATCAATGGGCAAATCTACCTTTATGGGAATATCAGGATTGGCGACGGCATTGGGGTCGGTTTGATTGGGTATATCTTGATTTTGGGGCGGGTTTGATGTGGGCGTATCGCAAGCGGTTAAAATTATGATAACACCAAGCAAAATAGCGGATTTTTTCATTGTATGTCCTTTTGTCAATAAAATGGTTATAAATATATCATCACACAGCATTAAAAATTGATAACATTTATTATTTTACATATTATTAGTTTTGCTGACAGTCTCTACAAGATATACATTTTTATGATAATCAGACTGCACTGAACCCAATCAGAGCATGTTGAACATTGATAACATTCTTATAAAATATGGTAAAATTTGACAATTTCAACCAATTTTTGCATGAAAAATGACTAAATCTTGTGACTCGAAGGCGAAAACTTGTCTGATGGAATGACTGTCAGACAAGTTTTTTCCTTGAAAAACGAGCGATTCCCCTGCTTTTTTCAAACAGGCATTTTTCATTGCAAATACCGACGCTCAACACGCCCTAGCGAAGCAAAAAAATTTTTGGTGTATTATTCAACCTATCACGCCACTTAGCACAGAGGTAAGTTAAGGGAGCTATTTACCATCTTTTATATCTGCAACAATCTTTGCTTTACAGTTAAATCTTACAAGGCAGATGATGTCACATTCTACCATTACAGCCTTCATCTACTGCAATTTGCTTTGGCTGTTTTCTGCAATGCTCATTTGCACGCCCTGTCCTAAACCTTTACCGATTTGCACGCCAAGACGGTCAAAGACCTTACGCATAGGGTCTACATAGGTGTAATTTACCGAATGCTCAACGCCCAGCTCTTTTTCTAGCTTGCTAATACCGCCTGCTTTATCAGCAAGTCCCAGTTTAAGCGACTCTTTGCCCGTCCAAAACAGACCGCTAAACACGTTGTTTTGTTCGGCATTTTTGAGCTTATCGCCACGCCCTTCTTTGACTGCATCGATGAAGTTTTGGTGCGTGGTGTCAAGCAGTTGTTGGACGTGTACCCGCTCATCTTCGGTCATGGGGCGAGACATGGATAGGATATCTTTGTACTGTCCCGATGTCATGGTGCGGTCTTGGACACCGATTTTTTTCATCAGCTCTTCGGTGTTGTAGCTTGACATGATTACCCCGATAGAGCCGACCAGACTTGATGGATTCACCCAAATCTCATCGGCAGAGCTGGCGATATAATACGCCCCACTTGCCCCGATATCGCCGATGACGGCATAGAGTTTTTTGTCGGGGTTGTCTTTACGCAGTTCCATGGCAGTCTGCCAAATCTCGTCCGACTGCACGGGCGAACCCCCAGGAGAGTTGATGGCAAGAGCGACAGCTTTGGCATTGGGATTTTCAAAGGCTTCGGTCAGTGCTGAGCTGATGTCATAAGCATTGGCATCGCTGTCACTGGCAATCACGCCATTGACTTCCACCACCGCCAAATGGGGCGAGTTCGCTTCTAGTGGCATGGTGCTACTGGCAGTGCTACACCCACGCCCCATGACGGCGATGATAAAAACGATATAGCCGAACGTGAGCAATTTAAAAAATATCCCCCAACGGCGAGCTTTTCTTTGCTCATCAAGACTTGCCATGAGTGTTTTTTCTAGCAGTCGCCACTCTTGACCGCTGTATTGGTTGGGCGGTGTTTGTGGTGCTGGGTTTGGGCGTTCGTTTGAGTTGTCTTTATTGGGGTTTGGTGGCCATGCCATGATGTATTTTCCTGATTTAACTTTTAAAAATCCAAGTTAAAACCGTGCGGTCGGTTTTAGATAATTTTAAATTTTAAAAGGGTTATTTTAACACAAATACCGCCAAATGCTCGCCTTAAATTTTATCAATTTGTTAAGGGCGTGTCTACTGACCACCAAGCTCTATCATCATCAGCTCAGCTCGCTCACGGTTGTCCGCTGTATCTTTGTCAGTAAAAATAACCTGCGATGGCAAAGTCTGTGCCAACACCGTCCCACTTACAGCATGGCGACTGTGCCCAAGCCACACATCGGCATGCACCTGCTCATCATGGCACATACTCTCATACATTTGCCACGCATACTCATGGGTCGCTCCATTAATGATGAGTCGTGACCCTACCTGCTTGCTTTTTTGGTCATCACGACCATCATCATCGCCATAATCATGATGGATACCACCCATGATGGCAGGCATCAGCTCGCTCTCAACGATGATGGTACAGCCCCACACCCGCTCATCATCTATCATCTGCCAGCCTGTCATTGCCGATACGGCAAGCCCCTGCCCCGACCATGACCGCCCTGCCCCACACGCCTGCATGGGCAAGCCCTGCACGGTGTTTATAGGTTGCCCCGCCTGCCAATAGCGATGGATAAACACGTCCTGCGCCAGCGTTGCCACCACATCACTCATGCGATGGCTTGGGGTCTGCACGATGACCCCTGTCAGATGGCGAACACCGTGCTGACGCAGTTTGTCGTGCAGAACACTCGCCACTTTATCATGTCCTACCGCCTTATCATCTTGCAAATCCGACAACACAAGCCACACCGCATCATCGCCATTATCCGCCCCTTGCTGACGGATGAGTACTTGGCTAACCTTATCATCACCATCTAACGCCATCACGCTAAATGGCGTTTGTCTATCTACAAATAACATCATCATCGCCACCGCCATGAGTGGCACCAATGCAAACTTCCGCTCTATCACGGGGGTGACCCACACCGCCACCCCAAGGGCAAACAGTGCCATGCCTATCACGCTCGTGGTCTGATACAGCCACACATCACTTAGGCTCTGTAACCACGTCAGGAGCTGATGAAGCCATGCCAATATCAGCGATGAGACACCCCAAAGCACATCAGCAAGGCTCGGCAACACCACAAAAATCACCCCTGCCACCAAATTTATCGGCACGATGACCGCCCCAAACAGTCCCACCGCAAACAGATTGACAAACAGCCCCCACAGCGAGACTTTGCCAAAAAACAACAGCGACACAGGGAGCATGGCAACAAAGAGATAGCTTTGTAACTTTAACAAACCGACCAGACGGTCTTTTATGGACATGACTGGCACATCAAACTCCCGCTCGCCATAACTCATGAGCAGTGCCACCGCCACAAAGGACAGCCAAAACCCCGCTTGCCACACCATGACAGGGTCAAGCCATATCATGCCCAGCCCTACCCACATCAGCACCGCCAACGACGACAAAGGCAATGCCAAATAGCCTGCCACCGCCACCGCCAACAGCATGTAAACCGTCCGCACCGCAGGCACATCAAAGCCTGTAAACAACGCATAAATCATGCTCGCCCCCACCATGACAAACAGTCGCAAGCGATGGCGGGGCAGTCGCTGATAATATGGCAAAAACCTATCGGTCAAATAACACACCCCAAAGCTCAACATCGTCGCCAACAGCACCACATGCATGCCCGAGATGGCAAGCAGATGACTGATACCGCCAAACTGGTATAGGTCTTTGGTCGCACGACTGATTAATGCCCTATCGCCCGTCAGCAGGGCAAGCGTGACCGCTCGGGCTTGCTGTTTATCATCACTAAGAGCATGCCAATCTTTATAAAAATGCGTGCGTAACGCATGGCGAAATCGCTCTAAATGCCCCACCAAGCCGACCTGTGGCAGGGGTATCGGCTCATCATGCACCGCCAATACTCGGGCATTGGCATGGATATGGCGTGTACGAAGCCACCGCTGACTGTCAAAGCCTGACGCACTAGGGTCGGCAGTGATGGGTGTGATACGTAGCGTCATGTAAGCGGTCGTGGCAGGATGTAGCTTGGCAAGCTGATGGCGGTTCGAGCCGTCCTTATTATTCTTGACATCTGCCACTTGGAGTAGTACCGTCATCTGACTGGGCAGGAGCGGATGGGATTCGGGTGTGTCTGCGGTAACGGCAAATGGGTTGTGGGTCTCTGTCCTTGTGTGCTCGCCCTCATCTTTGCTATCTTTATTATTCTTACCAACATCATTAAAGCCATCCAACAAGCGGTCACCGCCAAATGTCAAATCAGACAGCACTGCTTTTTGGCGATAATAGCTCCCTGTGTCATACACGCTGTCACTAATCTCATGCACCATCACTTTGGCGGTGATGGTATAGCCATGTTCAGGGATGGCATGAGCAGTATTTGTAAACACCTGTTCGGTACTGATGATGCGAAGCATAAATAATAGCACCACAAAGCCGACCAGTAGCACCTGCACGGCAACCTGACCCACTCGGGCAAAAGCGGATTTGGGATGAAACTGATTAAATTTAAAACATAAAAAAGCACACCCCAATAAGAGCATGCTCATCATCATAAAACCCACCCCATAAGTCGTATCCATGCCAAACAGCTGACTGCTCACGGCTGTCATGTCATGGCTAGGCAAGACATCCAGCGTGGCAAGCACCATCAAAGCCACGCCAATAAACACAAGCCAAATCAACATCGCACCCACATCTTAGGCTTGACCCATGCCATATCGCAACATCAGCTCAATCATCGACAAATCATCAGGATAAGTCAGCTTCATGTTCATGCGTGAACCTTGCACCAAAGCCACCGACTGACCGAACTGCTCAAACCCACTGGCTTCATCGGTAATCATCAGCCCATCAGCGATGACTTTATCAAGCATGGCTTGTAAGGCGTACAGTCTAAATACTTGGGGGGTTTGGGCTTGCCAAAGCTGACGACGGTCTATGGTGCGATGTATCTGACCATTGATATATTGGCAACCTATCAAGGCAGAGCTGTTGGTATCGTGAGCAAGTTTTAAGGTATCCACCACAGGCGTGGCAAGTATCGCTCCTACTGGGCTACTCTTACCATCCGTCTGTTCAAGCCGTTCAAGCTCACGCACCGCACCAATCAGGTGGGTCAAATCATCGGCAGGTAAGCATGGTCTGGCACCATCATGGATGAGCACCCACACATCGCCAACCGCTCGCCGAGCGATGTCATCCACGCCTGCCTTGACCGACAAAAAACGTTCTGTCCCACCTTCGGTCAGATAAATAGGGCGGTTAAACTCAAAATCCAAAGACGGCACCAGCGTATCATCTTTGGCGACCACGAGCGTCAAATCGGTGACAGCAGGGACATTTAAACACGCCACGCCATGCTCTAACACCGTCCGTCCTGCCACCGTCAAATACTGCTTTGGCACATCCACCCCAAAACGACTGCCACGCCCTGCCGAGACGATGAGTGCGTGAATGGGTAGGTTGGGACTTGTCTGCTTCATCACTCGCCCGTATCACCGCTAACGCCCGTAAAGGCATTCTCGCCCATGTCATCATTAATGAGTCCATCGACAGGCTCAGTCGCACTCGCCCCATCCACGCCATAGGGAATCTCTCTATCACTCACCATGGGGGCAACGGACAACTCCACAAATGTCTCGCCTGACTTAATCAAACCCAAATCAAGGCGAGCATGCTCTTCAATGGCACCCAGCCCCGATTTTAAATCACGGACATCCGCTCGTAACGTGTCATTGACCGCTTGCTGAGTAGCATTGATTTTTTGTTGTTTGGCAAGTTCATTATTTAACTCATCAAACGCATGATAACCAAACTCGCCATACCAGTATTGGTGTTGTAGACCTGCCAACACCACCGCCCCAAAAATAATGAGTAGCAGATAACCCAAAAAAGCAGGCGAAAAGCTAACGCCTACTTTTTGGTTGTGTGTTTGATGGTCTGATGACAAAGCATCATCGGTTTTTTGGGTTGCCATATTAGCCACGCAGTCCGATAAACTCAGCACGCCCACGATAGCTTGCCGTTACCATCTGCTCAATGCGTAGCAGTTGGTTGTATTTGGCGACACGGTCAGAGCGACATAGCGAGCCTGTTTTGATTTGTCCTGCTGCTGTACCCACCGCTAGGTCAGCAATGGTACTATCTTCGGTCTCGCCTGAACGATGACTGATGACAGTGGCATAGCCGTTTTCTTTGGCAAGATAAATGGCGTCTAGCGTCTCGGACAATGTGCCGATTTGGTTAAATTTAATCAAAATGGCATTGGCGATGTTTTTATCAATGCCTTCACTCAGGATTTTTGGATTGGTTACAAATAGGTCATCGCCCACCAGTTGCACTTTATCACCAAGCTGACGAGTCAAATACGCCCAGCCATCCCAGTCGCTCTCATCAAGACCATCTTCAATAGAGATAATCGGATATTGACGCACAAGCCCCGCCAGATAATCCGAAAAGCCTTGGCTGTCGTAAGATTTGCCCTCGCCTTCTAGCACATATTGACCGTTTTTATAAAACTCGCTAGACGCACAGTCAAGAGCTAGGAAAATGTCCTGCCCTGCTTTGTAGCCCGCTTGTTCAATGGCTTTCATGATGACGGTAATTGCCTCTTCGTTAGAACGCAGGTTCGGAGCAAAACCACCTTCATCGCCCACGGCAGTATTTAACCCTTGGGCTTTTAGCACGGATTTTAGGCTATGGAAAATCTCTGTCCCTGCACGAAGCCCCTCTGAAAAAGACGTAAAGCCCACAGGCTCAATCATAAATTCTTGAATGTCCACGGTATTATCAGCATGAGCCCCACCGTTTAGAATGTTCATCATCGGCACAGGCATGGTTAAGCTGGTTTGCCCACGCAAATTGGCGATGTACTGATGAAGTGGCAAATTTTTGGCAATTGCCCCTGCTTTGGCAATGGCAAGCGACACCGCAAGCGTGGCGTTTGCCCCTAGGTTGGCTTTATTCTCTGTGCCGTCTAGGTCAATCAAAATCTTATCAAGTTCACTTTGGGCGGTTACGTCCTTGTCAAGCAAAGCTGAACGGATTTGGCTGTTCACATTTGCCACCGCTTTTTTGACACCCTTACCCAAATAGCGAGATTTGTCGCCGTCTCTTAGCTCCAACGCCTCACGAGAACCTGTGGACGCACCAGACGGAGCGGCGGCACGACCACACACGCCATTCGCCAAAATCACGTCTGCCTCAATGGTTGGGTTACCACGAGAATCCAAAATCTCACGAGCCACGATGTCTTTGATTTGGGTGGCGTTGTCGGTATTTTCAGCGTACATACATTTTCCTTTTGATTGGGTGAATGATAATGAGTGGAAATAGGGGTATTTTATCACAAAATTGGGTGAGTGGTTTGAAAATTTTATGCAAACAGATATTCTCTCATTACTCAAATTTTGCTGTACTAATGGCACTTAATTCACAGCCATTACCTCACTCTCAACTTAAAATGGTAACTTATTGATTACTGCATAATTTTTTGGGCTTGTAGGGGCGAATTACATTTGCCCTTTGATAAGTCAATCGCTTATATAAAGTTGAGAGTGGGGTGTATTAAAATTAAGTTTGCGAATACACACCAGTTAAATTAAAATTTAAGTGGTAAATTGCACACACCCACACTTTATAATAAATTAGACCCAATCTCTACCAATGCTAAATTTTAAAAAATTCATTGGTTATATGGTAAGGTGCGTAATACGCACCTTATTGCAATTGATATGTTTTGAAGTTAAATGACTATAATTATTTTACAACCATTAAAAATGGCAAGAATAAACCGTCCTTGCCATAAAAATCAATGCGTGTCTAATTTTTCAAACCCTTTTACCAAATTATCAATTTCTTTTAATTGACGTAAAAACGGTTCTAATTGCGACAGTCGCAACGCACAAGGACCGTCGCACTTGGCTTTATCAGGGTCAGGGTGAGCTTCTAAGAACAGCCCTGCCAATCCTGTTGCCATACCTGCCCTTGCCAAGGTCGTAATCTGGCTACGGCGACCGCCTGCACTGTCCGCTCTCGCCCCTGGCTCTTGCAGGGCGTGCGTTACATCAAAAAACACCGGTACGTTCATCGCCTTCATCGTGTCAAAGCCGAGCATGTCCACCACAAGGTTGTTATACCCAAAAGACGTGCCACGCTCACACAAGATGATGTTATCATTACCTGCTTCTAGGCATTTGTTAATGATGTGTCGCATCTCATGCGGAGCAAGGAATTGGGCTTTTTTGATGTTAATCACCGCCCCCGTGCGAGCAATGGCACTCACAAGGTCAGTCTGACGAGAGAGAAACGCAGGGATTTGTAGTACGTCCGCCACCTTTGCCACAGGGGATGCTTGGTATGGTTCGTGTACGTCTGTAATGATTGGCACGCCGTATTTTTCTTTGATGTCGTTTAGCCACGTCAGCCCCGTATCTAGGCTAGGCCCCCGAAATGAATGTAAGCTAGAACGGTTGGCTTTATCAAAACTTGCTTTAAATACATAGCCAATATCTAGCTTTTTGCAAATCTCAATATAGCTCTCGGCAATCTCAAATGCCAATTCTCGGCTTTCTAACACATTCATACCACCGAATAACACAAATGGCAACTCATTGGCAATCTTTATATCGCCTGATTGTGATGATAATTCAATGGTAGATTTGGCGGTTAATGTCATGGGTTTTCCTTATAAAATGGATTGATAATGGTAAGTTTGTTTTCAATGATATGATTGTGGTGCATATCTTCGGAATATAAAATGGGTGTGTTTGCGTATAGAGCAGTTGCAATAATCAAACTGTCCCAATAAGAATATTGATAACGCTTTTTGATGTGCAAAGCATCAACCGCCAAATCGCTATTTAAGTCAATAATGGTAAAATACTTTTTAAAAAATCGTATTGATGATAATAATTCATCATCTGTCATGAGTTTTTTACGAAAAACCACATTACAAAATTCATTTAATACTTGGGTGCTAATCACGGCATTAGGATTGCGTGATAATTTTTCTGCAATGGGCTGTTTGTCATCATCACCAATAGAATATAATAAAATATTACTATCCATAAAATAGCGATTATGGACGGTCATATAATTCATCTCTATTAAACTCATAATTGGCTGGCAATTTGCCTTTCATTTTGGCAAAAAATTCATCAAATGCCAATTGTCTTTCATCAGCTTGTGGCTTATTTGGTGTTAAACTAACCGCCACATTGTCATGCTTTAATATCACCTGCTCGCCTTGTACTGCCTTTTGTAGAATTTGCACCATGTCATATTTGGCGATGTCTGTAACCATAATTTCAATCATCTTATCCCCTTTTATCTTCCCAATGAATAAACAGGGCGAAAACCGCCCCATTTATTTTATTGTAATGCTTTATTTGCCATTTTGCAATGCAACTGCCGAATGAATAAAGGCATTAAAGAGTGGGTGTCCGCCACGGGGCGAGCTTGTAAACTCTGGGTGATATTGCACCGCCACAAAGAAGGGGTGATTGTCAAGCTCCACCGTCTCCACAAGATTTTGTTTGGCGGAGTAGCCCGAGATTTTTAGCCCTTGTACTTCAAGCGGTTCAATGTAACGGTTATTCATCTCATAGCGATGACGATGACGCTCAAAAATGGTGCCTGCCCCATAAATCTTGGCAAGGCGAGAGTCCGCCACCAGATGAGCTTCTTGTTTGCCCAATCGCATCGTACCACCCAAATCGCTGTCATCTGAGCGAATTTGTAGTTCGCCTTTTTCATCAAACCATTCGGTAATCAGACCAATAATCGGATTGGCGGTTTTGCGGTCAAACTCGGTAGAGTTGGCTTCAAGCCCAAGCACATTGCGAGCAAATTCAATGACAGCGAGCTGCATACCCAAACAAATGCCCAAAAACGGCACACCATTTTCGCGGGCATAGCGGATTGCTTTCATCTTGCCTTGGGTGCCACGCTCGCCAAATCCGCCTGGTACCAAGATAGCATGGCAGGCTTTTAGCTCGTCCATAAGGGCATCTTGAGTTTCTAGCTTTTCGGCGTCGATGTAGTGAATTTTTACACGGGTTTTGTTGTGAATGCCTGCGTGCAATAGGGCTTCATTGACCGATTTATAAGCATCGGGCAACTCCACATATTTACCAACCATTGCCACGACAATCTCGCCTTGAGCGTTAAACAGTCCGTCAATGACCTTATCCCAATCGGACAAATCGGCTTCGGGCTGATTAAAGCCAAAACGCTCGCACACCAAATCGTCCAAATTTTGCTCATAAAAAGTGCGTGGAATCTCATAAATACTGCGAGCATCCTTGCACACCGCCACCGCACGCTCAGGGACGTTGGTGAACATGGCAATCTTACGCTTGGTGTCATCATCCACGTCATGCTCGGTACGGCACACCAAAATATCAGGCTGAATGCCAATGGACAGTAGCTCTTTGACAGAATGCTGAGTGGGCTTGGTTTTAAGTTCGCTGGCGGACGAGATATAAGGCAGTAGAGTCAAGTGCATGAGCATGGTATTTTCACGCCCAAGTTTTACCATAAGCTGTCGCACCGCTTCCATAAAGGGCAAGCTCTCAATGTCGCCCACCGTGCCACCAATCTCAATCATGGCAACGTCATGACCCTCGCCTGACGCCAAAATACGGCTTTGAATCTCGTCTGTGATGTGCGGAACGACTTGCACCGTTTTGCCAAGATAGTCGCCACGGCGTTCTTTGGCAAGCACCGTTTGATAAATACGCCCCGATGTGAAGTTATTTGCACGAGACATTTTAGAATGTCTTAAAAAACGCTCGTAATAGCCCAAATCAAGGTCGGTCTCTGCCCCATCTTCGGTAACGAACACTTCACCATGCTCAAACGGACTCATCGTGCCAGGGTCCACGTTGATATAAGGGTCCATTTTGGTCATGGTAACTTTAAGACCACGGGCTTCTAACACAGAAGCCAAAGAAGCGGCGGCAATGCCCTTACCGAGTGAGGAAACCACACCACCTGTTACAAAAATAAATTTAGTCATGACACTCATCAATTATTGGTAAAAGAGAATTTTACTAAAAATTGCCAAAAAAATATAGGGGGCAATGGCAAAATCCCAAAAATTTTTGTGAAAAATACCCAAAACAAAAAAGACTTGATAGGTTCAAGTCTTTTTAGAGCATTACTTAAAACTGGCAAACAAATCATATTCACTGGCTTCATCAATGGTAACGGTTAAAAATTCACCAACTTTTACCGCCTCATCAATATTATCCACATAGACATGACCATCAATCTCAGGGGCATCGGCATAGCTACGGCAAATGGCGATATTCTCTTCCATATCAATCTCATCCACCAACACCACCAACATTTGCCCGACTTTTTCTTGGAGCTTTTCTTCGCTGATTTGCTGAGCCACCGCCATAAAACGCTCGTAACGCTCTTGCTTAACAGACTCTGGCACAGGGTTTGGCAAGTCGTTCGCCACCGCTCCGTCAATTTCTGAATAAGTAAAACAGCCCACACGGTCAAGGCGTGCTTTTTTAAGCCAGTCAAGCAGGTATTCAAAATCTTCTTCGGTCTCCCCTGGAAAGCCCACCACAAAAGTAGAACGAATGACAATCTGGGGGCAAATCTCCCGCCATTTGGCAAGGCGTTCTAGGGTATTTTCGCTCATGGCAGGACGTTTCATTGCCTTTAATACACTGGGGCTTGCATGCTGAAACGGAATGTCAAGATACGGCAAAAGCCCGCCTTTGCCACCACTCGCCTGCATGCTATCCGCCATGATTTGCACCACATTATCCACGTGCGGATAAGGATACACATAATGCAAACGCACCCAAATGCCAAGCCTTGCTAAGGCTTGGCACATATCAAAAAACTTGGTGCGGATAGGTTCGCCTTGCCAAAATGCCATTTTATATTTTAAATCCACGCCATAAGCGGACGTGTCTTGGCTGATGATAAGTAGCTCTTTAACCCCTGCTTTTTTTAGGGCAACCGCTTCATTCATCACGCTGTCAATGCTGCGAGAGACCAAATCGCCACGCAAGGACGGAATGATACAAAAAGTACAGCGATGATTACAGCCTTCACTGATTTTGACATAGGCATAATGAGCAGGGGTCAGCTTCACGCCTGCGTCATTAATCAGGTCTATTTTGGGGTCATAAGTCTTGGATTTGGTAGGTTTTGGCACATAGTGCGTTACCGCTTTGACCACTTCATCATAGGCATGAGCCCCCGTTACTGCCAGTACGGCAGGGTGCATGGTGCGGATTTTTTCGGCATCTTTACCCAGACAGCCCGTTACGATGACTTTGCCGTTTTTGGTAATTGCCTCGCCAATGGCATCAAGGCTTTCTTGGACGGCAGATTCGATAAATCCGCAAGTGTTTACCACCACCAAATCCGCCCCGTCATAATCTTTGGCGACTTGGTAGCCCTCACGAGTCAGCTCGGTAATAATCCGCTCACTGTCCACAAGTGCCTTGGGGCAACCTAAGGAAACAAACCCTACTTTGGGCGTTTTGATAATCTCACTGGATAAATCACCACTAGGCTTAGCAATCTGCATCAAACTTGCCGACTCTTCTAGGGTGCGGTTTTGGTTGTGATTGGCTTTGTGGTGATAACCAACTTCGCTAGGATTGGGATTTTGATTTTTAGGATTAAAGGTTTGAACAGTCATGGTATTTTGGCTAAGGATAAACTTGGCTGATTGGGGGTGGGTTTAGGTAGGGATGAATTTTGGGCAAATGATTTTACCTTTATCATATACACCTAATGGACTTAATATTTACCACAGGGTTTGTAGGGGTGTGTTGAACATACCCTTGATGATGTGATGTTCATTGGACGTGCAAAGCCAGTCCCTACACCCACACATCATAAATTTGTGGCAATTTTAAAATTCTTTATAAAATATAATATAAAATCAATCATATAGAGATAAATTGCCATGCACCCTATTTTAAAATTTCAAAATTTACATAGCAAAAAACCCGCCTTAACAGCAGGTTTTTATATATGGTGGGGTCGGAGAGACTCGAACTCTCACGGGTCGCCCCGCTGGAACCTAAATCCAGTGCGTCTACCAATTTCGCCACGACCCCAGATTTCATCAACTTTCGTCCTGATGTGGCGTATTATATACGACTTTTAAAATTTGGCAAGTATTTTTTGCTAAAAATTTTAAAAAGTTTATAAGTCATTGATTTAAAATATCTTTTGAATTGACAAATTTCACCCCAACTTCTGTCATGTCCGCCATTGCCTTATCCAGCGAGCCATTTATATTTATCGGGGCGGTGGCGTCCGTGATGACCGTACAATCAAACCCAAACGCTACGGCATCTATCGCCGTCCACGCCACACAAAAATCGGTCGCAATGCCCACCACATACACACTGTCTATGCCCCGCTCACGCAAATAGCCCGACAGCCCTGTTTTGGTCGCCCTATCGGCTTCCATAAATGCCGAATAGCTGTCTATGTGGCGATGATAGCCTTTGCGAATGATGAGTTCGGCTTTATCGGCTTGCAAATCAGCATGAAAATCAGCGTCTGATGTGCCTTGCACACAGTGAGCGTTCCACAGAACCTGCGTACCATAAGGTAGCTCTATCGTGTCAAACGAGGCTTTGCCGTCATGATTTTGGTAAAATGAAATGTGGTCGGCAGGGTGATAATCTTGGGTCAAAATCACGGTATCAAACTTCTCAATAAGCCAATTGACCGTTGGGATAATCTTGGCAGAATTTGCCACCGCCAGATTGCCACCGATAAAACCATTTTGCATATCTACGACAAGTAGGGCTTTCATAAACTTTCCTTGAAAAATAAATTCATCATGGCGACACAAGCGAACCCATCATTTCCATGACCAACGATAACACCGCCGTATTAAAGAAAAATGACAATACAATGTGATATGTGCCAACACGGCGTAATTTTTTACTGGTGAAAGAAATGTCTGAGACACTGCCTGTCGCCCCTATGCCTAAGGCAAAATACCAAAAATCCCAATAATCAGGCTCATTTTCATAAGGAAAATCCAGCGGATATTTATCATCATGAGCCTTATCATAATAACCGTGAGCATAATATAATGCGAACAGCGTATGAATAAATAACCAAGACGCTATCAATGTGGCAAACGTGATAGAAACGTGCAAGGTGGATAACCAACCGTCAAATTGGGCACTGATTCGCATTTCATTGATGATTGCAATCATGCTGATAATTGACGTGATTAAAATCAGCACAAGCATGGTGCCTTTTCTTTCGTACTGTTCGTGAGCTCGTTCTTGGATTTTTTCTTGGTCGGTGCATAAAAACATTCGCACCACCAATAATAAATAGGTAATCAAAAAAACTGTCCCACGCCAATAAATAAACCGTCTCAATGTTAATACTGGCGACAAACCTTTTTAAAAAACGCACATCGGATAAAGAGACATAAACCAAAATCGCCACAAAGAGTGAGATGAATAAATTGATGTTATCTCTAAAAAAGTCATAAACTTTATATAAAACTGTGTCTTTTTTAAATCGGTTATTTGGTAAATTAACCATAATTCTTAATAAAAATTAAGGATTATAACATATCTTTGTTGGCTAATTTATTTTGCACTTATTTAACTACAAAAATTATACCAAACCCATGACTTGATTTATCAAAATCATCAGTCATAACGCCAAACTACATCAAGCAGAGTTACCAATAATTCTCCACCGCAATATTACCCACGCCACGACGGTTCATGGTTAAGCCTTTGTTTTTGAGGGCGTTTTTGGTGTCGTCCACCATGTCAGGATTGCCACATAGTAGCACATGGGACGTATCGGCATTCAAGGTAAGCCCCACATGGCGTTCAAGCTCGCCTGTGTCTATCAAGGCAGGGATACGCTGATTTAGACAGCCATCCACCGTCTCACGAGTAACAATCGGCACAAAATGTAGTTTGGCAGGGCTTTCTACTAGCTCGGCAAAGGTTTGGTTTAACTCATTGATTTTACCCACATAAGCAAGCTCGGCATGAGTGCGAGAGCTGTATACCAGCACGATGTCATCATAATTTTGCCAAGTCATCAAATCGCCAAGCATGGACAAAAACGGAGCAAGTCCTGTGCCTGTGGCAAGTAGCCACAAATCCTTTGGAGCAGGTTCTTGATAGCGGGCAAGGGTCAAAAAACCAAACGGCTCGGGGTTCAGATAGAGCGTATCACCCACGTCCAAATGCTGTAATTGACTGGTAAACGCCCCGTCTGGCACCACCACGCTAAAAAATTCCAACATCTCATCATACGGGCTAGACACCACCGAATAGGCCCGAAAAATCCGCTCATCGGGGGCGTTTTTGGTGTGTTTTAGTTCGTTTGGATTAACCCCAAGCCGTGCAAATTGCCCTGCATCAAAACGAAAGCCGTCAGGACGTGTCGTGGTAAAGCTAAACAGCGTGGGCGACCAGACGGTCTTGGTAAGTACGGTAATGGGCGTGGCGTGTTGGTCGGACATGGTTTTTCTCTTTTTAAATTTGTCTATTGTAAATCATTGACACAAAAAAACAAGCACAAACTCATCATTTGTGCTTGTTTGCAAGACTTGCGGTTTGGCAGTTTTACCCCACCACTGCAAACTGTGCCAACTGTAACAGCCCGTTTGGCAAGACACCGAGCAGTACTATCAAGGCGGTTATCAATAACAGCATGACCCCACCTGCCTTGATACCCCATTGTCCGTGAGCGTCAAATTCTAGGTTGGCTTTGGGTTTTTGGTACAGTCCCACCAGTACTTTTAGATAGTAATACAAACCGATGGCACTGCCTAGGATAATCGCCCCTGCTAGGACAAACTGCATGCCCTGCACGGCGGTAAAGATGACGTTAATCTTAGTGATAAACCCTGCTGTCAAGGGAATGCCTGCCATGGACAGGAGCATCATCGTTAGCACCGCCGTTAGTACAGGGCGACGCCAAAACAGCCCTTGATAGAATCGCATGTCATCTGCCTCACCACTGACCGACGTATGCCCACGCTCTTTGTATGGACTTGACATCAAGGCAATCACCCCAAACGCCCCCAAACTGGTCAAGGCATAGATCGCCATGTACACACTAATCACGCCCGTACTGCCCTTGCCCACCGACAACAGTGTTGTCAAGGCATAACCCATGTGGGCGATTGATGAGTAGGCAAACAGTCGTTTTAGGTTCGTCTGACTGATGGCAAGTACGTTACCTGCCACCACCGAAAGCACTATCATCACCACCAATGCCGACTCAAAAGATGGCAAAAGTGGCACGGCAGACGTGGTGAAAAAGCGAATGGCAAGTGCCATCATCGCCACTTTACTCACGCTCGCCAAAAATGCCGTTATCGGAGCAGGAGCCCCTTCATAGACATCACCCGCCCACGAATGAAACGGAGCAACAGACAGTTTAAACGCCACCGCCACGAGCATCATCACCGCCCCCACCACCAAAAGTGGCGATAGGTACGTGCGATTCATCATCACATCAAACAGCCCACCAAACGTCAGTACGCCTGTATCGGCAAAGATAAATGCCATACCCATCAGTAGTATGGCGGACGCTGTGGCGGACAAGATAAGATATTTTAAGCCAGCTTCTAGCGAGCGAGAGCGTAAGAAAGTATAGGCAAGCATGCCATACATCGGCACCGACAACAGTTCTAGCGACATAAAAAATGACGCCAAGTGCGTGGCAGATGTCATCAGCATCGCCCCAAGCGTGGCGATGAGAATGAGCAGATACAGCTCATCTTTGTTGTCTTTTAGCGTTTCAAAATAGCCATACGCCAGCGTGCATGACCCCAGTGCCGTGATAAGCACCACCGCCATATTAAACTGGGCAAAGCCATCTATAACAAATAATGGATTGACCACATAATCCACCACCCACTTATCAAACGCCTGCAAGCCCAAGCAAAGTAATGCGATATTAAGACCAACCACACTTAGGGTCGCCGACCAAAAATGCGACCGCTTAAAGGCAATGGCAAGCATGACCACCAACGCAGTGATTGCCACCGCCACCATCGGAGCAAAGGACGACAATAAAGCCATGAATGAATATTGCATTAGTGTTCTCCTGTCTGCTCAATAAGGTGCGCAAAAGGCGTCTCTTCATCGCCTGCATGACTCTCATCACGACCCATGTTCACACCCTGCTGTTCTAGACGTTCAATGACGGGGGCAGGCAAGGGTTTTTGTATGGCAGTTACCCCATGTGTATAAGATGACGTGATAAAACTCATGGCAGAATTTGACGCATTTAACACAGGCTGTGGATATAGACCCATCCACACCAAGCCACTTGCCAAAATAACAAGTAGGCCAACTTCACGCTTACCCAAATCCTTTAACTTACCGCCTTTGGCAGTTGCAAGCTCGGGGGCGGTATTTTTACCAAATAAAGTTTGATAAATCAAAATCAATGAATACAGCCCACCAAGCACAAGACTGACCGTGGCAAGCATCACAATCACAGGATACTGATTAAATGAACCGATTAAAATCAAAATTTCACCGATAAAGTTGCCCGTGCCGGGGATACCCAAAAGCGCCGCACAAAAGAACATGAGCAGTGGAGCAAAATAACGAAATTGACCCCACATACCGCCCATCAGGTTCAGATCGCGCGTATGCAGACGCTCATACAGCTGACCCGCCATGATGAACAGTGCCGCGCTAGATAAACCGTGAGCGAGCATTTGCACCATCAAGCCCTGTAGCGAGATGATATTGCCAGCATAAATGGCAAGCAGGACAAAGCCCATGTGCGAGATACTGGTATAGGCAAGCAGGCGTTTGATGTCGGTCTGGGCAAAGGCGACAAACGCCCCATAAAAAATCCCAATGGTTGCTAACGTAATCGCCACAGGGGCAAATTCGGCAGACGCTGTCGGAAATAATGGCAACACAAAACGCAATAAACCATACGCCGCCGTCTTAATCAAAATCCCTGCCAAGTCCACCGAACCTGCCGTTGGGGCTTGGGCGTGGGCATCAGGTAGCCAGCCGTGCAATGGGAAAACGGGCAATTTGACCGCAAAGCCCACAAAAAAGCACAGCATGATGGCGTATTCCCATCTGCCTAGATTAACCCCCAGTAGCTCTTGGTAAGAAAATGTCAGCACGCCTGTTTGAGAAAAATTCACCAGCACCAACATAAAAATACCGATGAGCATAATCAACCCAGACGCTTGGGTATAAATAAAAAACTTGGTGGCGACATATTCTTTGGTTTTGCCATTTGTGGCGTTATGCCCCCATAGGGCAATCAAAAAGTAAATGGGCAGTAGCATAAGTTCCCAAAAGAAAAAGAACAGGAACAAATCCACCGCCATAAAAACACCAATCACACCGCCCAATGACCACAGTAGGTTAAGATGGAAAAAGCCCACTCGGCGGGTAATCTCACCCCACGAACAGCCCACCGCCATAATCCCTAAAAATGCCGTCAAAGCCACCATGAGTAAGGATAAGCCATCAACCGCCAAATGAAACTGTATGCCAAAGACATCAATCCACGGCAAGATGAACTCCGCCGCCCATGGTAAATTTTGAGCATTAACCGCTTCGTCGGTGGCAATTTGCACGTTAAAGCCCCCTTGTTGCCACAACAGCAAAGACAGCCCAAAGGTAAGTATCGTGCCGATGAGTGCCACCCATCTGGGCAAATGATTGTCCATTTTTTCAATGAGCCAACACAAAAAGCCTGTCACAAAAGGAATGGCAATCAATGTCGGCAAAAGCCAATTTTGTTCTGTCATGTTATTTCACCATCATTACTGCCAATACCAAAATAAACGCAAGCCCCACGCCAAAGCTCACAGCGTGTGTGCCAAGTCGCCCTGTTTGGGTTTTTACCAACAGCTTGTTGCCAAGTTTGACCCCAAAAGGCAAGATATTCCAAAGTTTGTCCACAGGGTCGCCCTTTAAGAATTTGCAAATTGCCAAAAACGGCTTGACAAACACAAGGTCATAAAGAGCGTCAAAACCCAGTCCGTGATAGCACCAATAAGTACACGCCCCACCAAAGGCAGAATTTGTCCATTTTGTCAAAATCTTACCCTTGTCAAGCACATACAAAAAGTACGCCAACGCCAAGCCAAGTGCGGTTACGCCCACAGCGATAATCTCGGCGGTGTGCTTGCCGTCTGTAAGGGTACTACCCACGCTCGCTGGCAAGACATTTGCCAAAGGCGGATGAATCCACGCCCCAATCCCTGTCGATAGCACCAGTAGCACCACCAAAGGCAAGGCATAGCTGACACCAGACAACTTCTCGCCATGCGTTTTTTCTTGTCCAAAGAACACAAGATAAATCAAACGAAAAGTATAAACAGCCGTCAAAAACGCCCCAAACACGCCTGCCCAAAACAGACTCATGTGTCCTGTGGCATAAGTTTCCCACAAAATCGCTTCTTTTGAATAAAAGCCAACCGTTACAAAAGGCAAGGCAACCAACGCCCCACCACCAACGACAAACGACCAAAACACAAGGGGGATTTTTTTACGCAGACCACCCATCTTAAAGATGTTTTGCTCATGGTGTGTTGAGATAATCACCGCTCCACTGGCTAGGAATAACAACGCTTTAAAAAATGCGTGCGTCATCAAGTGAAAAATCGCCACTTGCCACGCCCCAACGCCCAAAGCGATGAACATATATCCAAGCTGACTCATGGTAGAGTAAGCAAGCACACGCTTGATGTCGGTCTGTGCCAACGCACAAAATCCCGCCACCAGCATAGACAACGCCCCCACGCCACCGACCACATACAATAGCACATCAGGGGTCAGCATAAAGACAGGGTGCATACGGGCAATCAGATATACCCCTGCCGTTACCATGGTAGCCGCGTGAATCAGAGCCGACACAGGCGTGGGGCCCGCCATCGCATCGGCAAGCCAAGTGTGCAGTGGAATTTGAGCCGATTTACCAAACGCCCCACCGATAAGCATTGCCACGATAAGCATAAGCATGGGATCATTGACAGCGAACATGCTGTCGGCTTTGGCATTGATGGTGGTCATGTCAAGCGTACCAAACACCACAAACAACAAAAACAGCCCAATCGCCAAAAACACATCGCCAACACGGGTTACGGTAAATGCCTTGATAGCGGCCCGTCCATTGGCTCGGTTGTGATAATAAAAACCGATAAGTAGGTATGAGCAGATACCCACGCCTTCCCAACCCAGATAGAGTAGGAGTAAGTTATCCGCTTGTACAAGCAATAACATACTTGCCACAAATAGATTTAGATAACTAAAAAAACGGGCATATCCTGTCTCGCCTTTCATATACCAACTGGCAAACAGATGAATCAAAAAGCCCACGCCTGTGATGATGGCGGTCATGGTCAAGGACAAACCGTCCAATGCCAAGCCAAATTTTGGGGCAAAACCGCCCACCGAAAACCACGTCCACAGTGTCGTAAATACCGTCTTATCACTGCTGTTTGCCAGATAATCTATGCCCACAACTGCCGTGGTCAAGGCGGACAAACCCATGACTCCCACGCCGATTATCGTGGCAAGTTTTTCTGAAATTCTATTTCGCCCTGTGGCTAATATCAAAAAGCCAATCAAGGGGAAAATAAAGGTCAATGCTAACAAATTCATACCGCCCTACCCCTTTAACTTACTGGCATGATTGACATCAAGGCTTCTAAACCGATGATAAAACTGCAACAGTATGGCAAGCCCTATCGCTGCTTCGGCTGCCGCCAGCGTCAAGACAAAAATAAACATAATCTGCCCGTCTGCCTTGCCCCACATATTACCCCCCACCACAAAGGCAAGGGCAGCGGAGTTCATCATAATCTCTAAACTCATAAGCATAAACAGCACATTTCGTCTTGCCATGACCCCAACCAAGCCAATAGCAAAGAGTATCGCCGAGACAATCAAGGCATGATGAGCAGGCACGCCAAGACTGGAAAGCTCTGCCGTTTGGGTTGCCGTTTGTAAGGAACTCATGATTTACCCCCTTGTTGTTGGCTAAATACAGGTGCATCAGGCTGGCGGTTTGGTGCATCATTGTCTGGGTCATCTTGATAATGACTCACGTTTTCATCATCTAGGGCTTTTTTACCCAAATGATACGCCGCCACCAACGCCCCAAGCAATAAAAATCCTGCCACTTCCACAAGCAAGACATATTGGGTAAATAGGCTGATGCCCACGTCCTTTACGCCAATGGTGTTATCTTGTAACATAGTGCTATCCCCTGCGGTCAAAAACCCAACAAGCACGCCACCGATGATGAGCGTCATACAAAACGGGGTTGCCCACGCATTGGCAGTCAGCCACGTCTTTTCTTCTGTCGTATCCGTGCCTAAGTTTAACATCATAATGACAAACACAAATAAGACCAAAATCGCCCCAGCATAGACAATCATTTCAAGCACGCCTGCAAATGGAGCTCCGATGATAAAGAAAATCCCCGCCACCGCCAGCAGGCTCACTATCATGGATAAAATGGCATGGACGGGATTGGCGTGCGTAACCACCCTTAGGCTTGCCCAAATCGCCACCAGCGACAAGGCATAAAAGCCCACCGCATCGCCATTTGCCAAAAACGCCTTTAACACATCAATCATGGCAACAAACTCCGTACATTGACAGGCTCTGCTTCACGCTCGTGCGACCCTTTGGGCTTATCGTCTGTTGCCATGCCTGTTACTCGATAATAGTTATATTCTGGGTATTTGCCCACGCCACTAATCAGCAAATGCTCTTTTTCATAGACAAGATTTTGGCGGTTGTATTCGCCCAATTCAAAATCAGGAGTTAGCTGAATGGCGGTAGTCGGACAGGCTTCTTCACACATACCACAAAACACACAACGGCTAAAATTGATACGAAAAAATTCAGGATACCAACGACCGTCTTCACGCTCCGCCTTTTGTAGGCTAATACAGCCCACAGGACACGCCACCGCGCATAGGTTGCAGGCCACACAGCGCTCATCGCCGTCAGGGTCTCTTGTTAGTACAATTCGCCCACGAAAACGGGGTGGTACAGGTACAGGCTGTTCGGGGTACAAAATCGTGTCTCGTGGACGCAAGGCATGAGAATTTACCATCCACATAGAGCGTACAATGGTAAAAATGCCCACCGCCGTATTTTTTAAAGTTGCAAACATTTAATTCACCATCAAAATCACAAAAGCAGTCATCAAAAGGTTTAGCAAGGTTACAGGCAAACACACTTTCCAACCAAAATTCATCACTTGGTCATAGCGTGGACGCATGAGCGAGCCACGAGCCAACACAAATAAGGTCATAAAAAACAAGGTCTTAATCAAAAACCAAAACACAGGCGGAACAAAGGGTAGATCTAGGTTAAAAGGAGCAAGCCAGCCCCCAAAAAACAAGCAGGTCATCAAGGCACTAATCACCACGACATTGACATATTCGCCAATAAAAAACATACCAAATTTCATGCCTGAGTATTCCACATGATAACCCTCGGCAAGCTCTTGCTCGGCTTCTGGTTGGTCAAAGGGGTGTCTGTGCGTAACCGCCACGCCTGCCACCACAAAGGTCAAAAAGCCCAAAAACTGCGGAATGACGTTCCAGACGGTTGTTTGAGCTTCTACAATCTCACGCAAATTAAACGAGCCTGCCATCGCCACCACGCCCATTAGCGACAAGCCCAAAAACACCTCATAGCTAATCGTCTGAGCCGCCGAACGCAAACCGCCAAGCAGCGAGAACTTATTGGCACTTGCCCAACCGCCAAACATAACGGCATACACAGCAAGCCCTGCCATGGCAAAAAAGAACAAAATGCCAATGTTCCAATCCGCCGCCCCAAGCGTGGGCGATAGCGGAATAATGGCAAAACTTGCCAAAGCGGTAAACATGGCAATGGCAGGGGCGAGCGTAAACAGGCGTTTGTCGGCAAAATTGGGCGTCCAGTCTTCTTTAAAAAAGATTTTTAGCATATCCGCCACCAGTTGTAGCGACCCTTGCCAACCGACCCTATTTGGACCATAGCGGTCTTGCCACAGGGCAAGCATACGCCGTTCATAGACAATCATGAGTGCTGCCGTGATGACAAGCCCCAAAAAGATAATCAAGGTCTGGGCGGTCATAAAAATAAGCGACCACCACTCAAAGGACAAACCGCCAAGCCATGACGGCACATCAGGAATCACACGAATACTCATTTATGCCCCCACTTGCATTGCTAACGGTGCGTTATTAAACCCAGCTTTTGGCGTAAAGATATTTTCACGCTTGATGGTTGCCAAATTTGCCACGCTTTTTTGATATTCAGGCACATAGACAGGCGTGTCGGTCTCTGCCTTTTTGACGGTTGTCGGCACACCGACCATAAACGGCACAAGCCCGTCAGGATAGCCGATACAGCCGTCCGCCACATAGTCCACCACGTCCACAGGCAGGGTAATCTCTATCCCATATTGGCTAAGGGTTAGCTTATCGCCTGCCTTGATAATCCAACGCTTGGCATCAT
Organism: Moraxella equi; assembly: GCF_002027555.1. Classification (GTDB taxonomy): domain Bacteria; phylum Pseudomonadota; class Gammaproteobacteria; order Pseudomonadales; family Moraxellaceae; genus Moraxella; species Moraxella equi. The sequence goes on along the minus strand of NZ_MXAP01000087.1, from coordinate 6,403 downwards.
CATCGCTGATTGTCCATGTGGCAGGCTTGATTTGACTTGCCACCACAGGGCTACGGCTTGCCATGCGTGAGCTTGCAAATAGATTGTGTACAGGAACAACGACCGCACGACCGTCAAAAATGCTCGTGCTTATCATGCTGTCAATCTCGGCTTTGTCAAATACCGTCTCCACTTTTGGCAAGTTATCAAACAGACGAATGCCGACATCTCCGCCTTTTAGCCGTCCGCCCACTTTTTCTTGGAGCTTATTCCATGCTTGGGGAGAGTTCCAGCCTGCACTCCACGCAAATGGGATAAGGCTTGGGTCAGTCTTATCGCCCACATAGCCTTCCATGGAGAAAGTCAAACCGCTGTCCTTATCCTTAGGTTGCATGGGTTCGTGGATAGAAATGGGCGAGCGTAACACCGTCCGCCCCGAATAACGGCGTGGCTCACGGGCGACTTTTAGCCCTGTAATGCGATAATCCGACTCGGGGGCAACGTCTTTGATTTGGGCAAGGTGTGGATAATCGGTGATAAGCTCATCAATGACATCATCAAGATGATACCATGTTGGCTCATCATTGCCATTTGTCAAACTGGTGCCAATCAAGGCGTTAGCGACAGCTTGTAGCCAACGCCAGCTGTCTTTTAGCTCGCTGTTTGGCTCATAATATTTTTTGTCAAAACTGGCAAAAAACCGCCCTGCTCGCCCTTCGGCAGACACCAGCGTACCGTCGCTTTCTGCAAATGACGCACCAGATAGCACCATGTCGGCTTTGGTGTGCCAGTCATAAGACTGGTGGTCTAGCACGATGAGCGTTTTTTCGGTCAATTTGTCAAATTGGCTTGGGGCAAGGTTGGCTAAGTCATGTTCTAGCACCACCACCGCATCAAATTCTTTTGCCAAAATCTCCTCTATCGCTTGTCCGCCAAGCAAGTTTACGCCTACGCTGTTCGCCTCTGGCATGGCAACGTACACGCCTGTTTTGTCGGCATATAGAGCATTTATTTTTAATAAGCGAGATGAGAGTTCTTTTTCAAACTCATTGGGGTCTCGCTCTGTGGTGTGTGTGCCGTCCGTTTTGGCATCTTTATCAGGGTCAATGAATTGACGAGCCACTTCATCACGGATTTTGGCGTTTTGCACTTCCACAAATTCACGTTCCACATGGGCGATTTTGGCACGTTTGGCGGTCAAGGTTTGGGCAATATAGCCTGTCGCTTGCACGATTGCTTTTGATGACAAGCTGGTGCCTGTGATGACAAGTGGACGGTTCGCCATAATCAAATCATAAGCGATATGATGAGCCAAGAACTCCATTGCCATGTTCTCATCTATCACAAGATTTGGCTCTTGTTCTTTGGCAAAAATGACGTTCTCACTTTTGCCAATCTCATCTAGTGTATCGGCATAGCCCTTGATAATGTCGCCCACCATAAAGCCCAGTTTGGCGATGTCGTTTGGCGTGGCAACGGCAGACACTTTGGCGATGTCGGACAGCTTGGTATCTACCACGCTCGCCACATAAATGGGACTGTACGCCTCTTGCCCGATACGCTTGACAGGCTCAGCAAGCCAATGCTCGGTTTTTAGGGCGGTTGCCATTTGGCGGGCTTTGTTTTTGGACGCTTGACGCACCGACAAGGCGACACGGCTTGCCGTTTGGGTCAAATCCTCACCCAACACAAACACACTATCCGCCGTCTCAATCTCTGCCAAAGACACATTATGCACGTCTTTGTGGCGTAACAGCGCCACGCCCAAATCCACCACGTCTTTAACGACCGCTCGCTCGCCTGTGCTGTAATTGTCTGCTCCGACCAGTTTTTTTAGGGCAAAATTACTCTCCAAACTTGCCCGAGCCGAGCCAATACCAATGACGTTTTTGCCTTTTAATAAGTCCGCCACGCTATCGACCGCAAGGCTTGCACTGGTTTTGACAAATTGTCCGTTTACATTTTGCACAGGCTGGGTTGGGCGATCGCTACGATTGACATAGCCATAGCCAAAACGCCCACGGTCGCACAAAAAATAACCGTTTACATCATGATTATAGCGGTTTTCAATACGTCTAAGCTCGCCATAACGCTCGCCTGCCGAGATATTGCAACCACTTGAACAGCCATGACAAATGCTTGGGGCGTATTGCATGTCCCATTTACGGTTGTAGCGGTCTGAGTGCGTTTTGTCGGTAAATACGCCAGTCGGGCAAACTTCGGTCAAGTTACCACTAAATTCGCTCTCTAATTGTCCGCTTTCTTCACGCCCAAAATAGACACGGTTATTTGACGCATACACCCCAAAATCCGTGCCACCTGCGTAATCCTTATAAAAGCGTACACAGCGATAGCAAGCGATACAGCGGTTCATCTCATGATTGATAAACGCCCCTAAATCTTGGTTGTGGTGCGTGCGTTTGGTAAAGCGGTAACGGCGTTTTCGGTGTCCGCTCATGTAGGTCATGTCTTGCAAATGACAATGACCGCCTTCTTCGCAAGTGGGGCAATCGTGGGGATGATTGGTCATCAAGTATTCCACAATGCTTTTGCGAAATGCCTTTGCCTCGGCATCGTCCACCGAAATGTACATATCATTGGTTGGGGCGACCATACAGCTCATCACCAGCCGTCCACGCCCTGCCTTATAATCGTCTTCGTTATTGTACTGCTTAACCGCACATTGACGGCACGACCCCACCGAGCCAAGTGCAGGGTGATAACAAAAATATGGCACATCAATGCCAAGCGACAGACACGCCTGTAATAGGTTGTCCGAGCCGTCCACGTCATAGGTTTTGCCGTCTATATGAAGGATTGCCATGTTATGCCCCCACCTTGTTGTCTTGTGGCTCTGATTTGCCCACTTTTGCCTCAAATTCATGACGGAAATAGCGTAACGCACTCATGAGTGGCTCCATCGCCCCTGGGGCATGAGCACAAAAAGTCTTGCCAAGCCACAAATCTCGTGTCAGCTCGGACAGTTTGTCAATGTCGTCCGCTTGCCCTTGTCCGCTTTCCATCGCATCAAGGATTTTTACGCCCCACGGCAAACCATCACGGCAAGGCGTACACCAACCGCACGATTCTCTTTGAAAGAATTTTTGTAAATTTTTGGAAAGGCTAACCATATCCTGCGTTTCGTCCACCACCATCATCAGACACGTCCCAAGGCGACTTCCTGCCTTCATAATCGGGTCAAAATCCATGACAAGGTCAAGGTGCTCATCGCTTGCCGTCAAAAAGTCGGTACTCGCTCCCCCTGGAAGCCACGCCTTTAAGGTCAAGCCGTCCTGCATACCGCCCGCCAGTTCAATGATTTCCCTTGCGGTATAACCAAAGGGCAATTCCCACAATCCTGCGTCCTTAACCCGACCGCTACACCCCATAATCTTTGTACCAGGGGTTTCAGATTTGCCTTTTTTCTTGGGTAGATCCAAATACCACTCCACGCCATTTAACAAAATGGCGGACATATTGTTAAGCGTTTCTACATTATTCACCACAGTAGGACGACCCCACGCCCCTGATACTTGGGGAAATGGCGGTTTGGTGCGGGGGTTGGCACGGCGACCTTCCAAGCAGTTAATGAGTGCCGTCTCTTCGCCACAAATATACCGCCCTGCCCCTGTGTGAATGTGTAGGTCAAATTTAAAATCTGTGCCCAAGATATTCTCGCCCAAAAGGTTGTTGGCAATACATTCGTCCACCGCTTTTTGCAATCTTTGTGCCGCCAAAATATATTCGCCACGGATAAAGATATAGCCAACGCTCGCCCCAATCGCATAAGCAGTAATCAGCATTCCTTCAATGAGCTGAAAAGGCAACCGCTCCATCAAAAGGCGGTCTTTAAAGGTGCCGGGTTCCATTTCATCGGCATTACAAATCAAATACCGCACGCCACCGTCAGGCGGAGTCATAAATGTCCACTTTAAGCCTGCGTTAAAGCCTGCACCGCCCCGCCCACGCACATTGGCGGTTTTAATCATTTCGCCGACTTCTTTGGGGGTTTTTGCCAATGCGTTTTTTAAGCCTTTAAAGCCGTCTAAGGCTTCATACTCGGCAAGGTTTAGCACCGCATCGTGATGATACAGTCGCCAAGTCAAAGGGTGCGTTAAGGAAGTGGGGGCTTCACCTTCTGCCAAGCCCACACCCCAAATCGGGGTTTTTTGGCGGTTTAATTGGCTTGGGGCAAGTCCATTTTTACGAGCATTGATTTGCTCGGCGACATTTGGTTTATTCATGCGTATTGCTCCAACAATAGACCGACCTCAGACGGCAACACCGGTCCATAAGTATCCTCATCAATCAGCACGCTCGCCCCCTTGTCGCAGTTGCCAAGACAGCAAATGGGAAGTAGGGTAAAGCGACCGTCCTTTGTGGTTTGCCCATAATTAATGCCAAGCTCACGCTTAAAAGCATCCGCCAATGCCTCATAGTCGTTTAGATAGCAAGCGATAGAATCACAAATCAAAATCACATGGCGACCGACTGGCATACGATAAATGCGGTTAAAAAATGTCGCCACACCCTCCACGTCCGCCACAGGCATAGACAGCATATGGGCTATGGCGTGGACTTGGGCATCGTCCACCCAGCCGTTACGTTTTTGGACGAGTTTTAAGGCATCAAGCACCGCCGCCCTCGGTTGTGGGTAGTGATGAATGTGATGATGAATGCCGTCAATTTCTTGGGGCGTTAAAATGGCGTGAATGTCCACTTTGGGGGTTTTGTCGGTTACTATTTTCATAAAGTTACCTGTGCTAGCGTCAGCTTGCGGTTTTGGTTTTATTTATTAAATTGATAAAACTAACTTAATTTTATCAGTTTAACAAATGGTTGGTTTAAATTTTTTGATGTATGATATACACCCTATTTTTACTCATCAATATTTTCAAAATAGGGCAAGATATCCATACTTCTTCCTTAATCACTCCTTTTTATCATCAGCCTCTTCGGCATCAGTGTGAAGTGATAATGAGCTTGCCATTTCATTTTGTCCATCACGGCGAGTACCTTTGAGTTTGATTTGTAAGCGTAGCTCATTAGGCGAGTCGGCATTACGAATCGCTTCATCATATGAGATAGCCCCTTCATCATATAGGTCAAACAACGCTTGGTCAAAGGTCTGCATACCCACTTCACGGCTTTTTGTCATAATCGCTTTTAACTCGTGCATTTCACCCTTTAAAATCAAATCTGCCACAAGGCGGGTGTTGAGCATGATCTCCACCGCCGCCCGCCGCCCTTTGCCGTCTTCGGTACGGATTAGGCGTTGGGAAATAATCGCTTTCATATTGCTGGACAAATCCATAAGTAGCTGTTGGCGACGCTCTTCTGGGAAGAAGTTAATGATGCGGTCAAGCGTTTGGTTGGCGTTGTTGGCGTGGAGCGTGCCTAGGCACAAATGCCCCGTCTCGGCAAAGGCAATGGCATGCTCCATTGTCTCAGTATCACGAATTTCCCCAATCAAAATCACATCGGGGGCTTGTCTTAGGGTGTTTTTTAAGGCGTGGTGCCAAGAATGCGTATCCACGCCAACCTCACGGTGCGTAATCATCGATTTTTTGTGCTTATGCACATATTCCACAGGGTCTTCCACCGTGATGATATGCCCTGCCGAGTTTTCGTTGCGATAGTCAATCATCGCCGCCAAACTTGTGGACTTACCAGACCCCGTACCGCCCACGACCAGCACCAAACCACGTTTTTCCATGATGACATCACGCAGTTGGGGCGGTAATCTTAATTTGTCAAAGTTTGGAATCTCAGCCGCAATGGTACGAATCACCATACCAACCTGTTGCTGTTGGATAAAGACATTGACACGAAAACGACTCACATTTGGCACGTTAATGGCAAAGTTACATTCCATTTCACGTTCAAATTCATCACGCTGATAGTCATTCATGATACTGTATGCAAACAGTTTGGTTTTGTCGGCACTTAATACCTGCTTGCCAAGCGGTTTCATCAAGCCTTGGTGTTTGACGCTCGGCGGAAATTCTGCCGTGATAAATAAATCCGATGCCCCAATCTCAACAACTTTGGTCAGCATATTATACATGATGGTCTTAGCCTCATTGAGCGTCTCTTCAGCAAAGGCAACCAAGGTTTCTTCAGAAATATGATGTGAACTCATAAAACTCTCTTTGTTAATTAAATTTTGGGTGTTTAATTTTTTGATAAGAAATTAAACAATTATCTATACCTACTAAACTTAAAAATTACCACAATCTGTAAATTGGGTTGAACGATAGTGAAATCCAATATTATCAAAATCAGACCTTAATTTTGTTGGGTTTTGCAAAGCTCAACCCAACCTACACGCCATTTATTTAATTTTGATAATTTTTCAATCAAAAATCAAACATTGAATTAATTTTTAACTTTAGGATTTTAAGGGTGCGTGTTACGCACCTTT
>NZ_MXAP01000086.1 GCF_002027555.1 Moraxella equi | reverse complement strand
AGTTGAGAGTGGGGTATAAAAAAGGTCGTCAAGCACAATCACGAATTGTCGGTGGCGACATTAACCCTACAAAAATCCTTGCTTAACCAACAAAAATCTCAAGAGCGATTTTTGATAAATAGCCAAGCTGGTGCCAACCGCCAAACCCAAAAATCGCTATCAATGGGCGAAACCACGCATTCGCGAGGCTTTGACGTTAATCTGAGTGCCAGTTGGGAGGTGGATTTGTGGGGCAAATTGCAATTACAACAAAATCTAACCGAATGGGAGACCCATGCCATCCAAGCCGACCGCCAAGCGTTGTTTTTGAGCCTAAGTGCCAATGCCGTGCGAGAATATATCAACTTGATTGGCATTAACCAAAAACTCATGGACGCACAAAAATCCCACGCCTTTCAACAAAAACAACGCCAATATCTAAAAAAGCAAGTTGATTTAGGGCTGATTGCCAGAGCCGATTTGGTTGCCATCGAACAAACCCTAAACAATCTAAAACAAACCACCCTAATTTTAGAGCATCAAAAAAATGACAGTTTGGCAAACCTTTCATTATTGGCTCACGTTGATATGGATAAATTACCCACCACCCTAAAAAATCAGCGCCAAATCCCAAAAATTCCCCATGATTTTTATCACATCAATGCCAATGCAATATTAAACCGCCCTGATTTGCAAGCCTTGCTTTGGCGATTGGCAATCAGCCTCGAACAAAAAAATCTACTACAAAAAAATCAATATCCCACCCTTGTATTTAGTGCAGGGGCAACCGCCCAATCACCCAATTTACTCGATTTATTAAAAGTGCCCGTCTTAAATTGGGGTGTTTCGTTAAATATCCCCCAACTTAATTACAAAGAATACCAACACAACATCAAAATCGCCCAGATTGATGAGTATATCGCCACCTTAAATTATCAAGACACGACTCATAAAGCCCTAAATGACGTACAACAAAAATTAAATGCTTGGCAAAATGGCAAAGACAATCACGAAGTTTTATCAACCGCTCAAAAATTGGCAAAAGAGCAATTGATTCACCAACAAAAACGCCATGAATTGGGGCTTATTTCCACCAAAGAATGGGTAGAACACCAAGAAACCTACCGCCAAAGCCAGACCGCCCTAACTAATAATACCATCAATCAAGTGCTTAATTGGATAGCGGTATATCAAGCGGTGGGTGGATTGCCAAATGAATCACGCTAGGACATGCCCGTCCTTTATAATGCTTTTAAATCACAACTTAAAACTAAAAACCATGTCTAATCCCACCAATCCCAATCAAGGCTCGTTTTTTGGCTCATTTTATATGGTGCTGGCATGCCTGTCATTTGCCATTATGCTGATTTGTATCAAATTTGCAGGGCAAAAATTTGCCATGCACACCTATGAGCTGACCTTTTGGCGAGTGCTGTTTTCGCTGATTGTGCTTGGTGGGTTTTCGGTGATGAAAGGGCGAGATTTTCGCACAGCTTATCCAAAGGAGCATTTTTGGCGGTCGCTGGCAGGTTCGGTTGCCTTGCTTATGAATTTTTATGTCATCTTGCATTTGCCCCTTGCCACCGCAAGCGTCCTACAAAATACGTCCACCCTATTTTTAGGCATCTTATCCATCATTATCCTAAAACAAAAACCCACATTCATCAACTGGCTCTCACTCATCTTGGGCTTTATTGGCGTGGTGGTGTTGCTCAAACCCACCGAAGGGGGCGACCTATTTGCCATGCTCGTGGGGCTAGGCAGTGGGGCGATTAGCGGTTATGCGTATCTGCAAGTGCGAGAGCTGTCTTTGCTTGGCGAACCTGCGTGGCGGATTGTGTTTTATTTTTCGTTATTATCCACGCTGACATCAGGCGTTTTGGCGTGGTATTTTGGCTTTACGCCTGTGAGCCTAGCAAGTCTGCCTTATATTGTTGGCATTGGCGTTACCGCCCTAGCAGGGCAACTCTTAATGACTTATGCTTATCAAGTTGGGCAAAAATTTGTCGTGGCGACACTGTCCTATCTTGGCGTGGTATTTGCCATTGTCTTTGGGGCGTGGCTGTTTGGCGAGCGATTGGACGCATTAAGCCTTGTTGGTATTGGTGTGATTGTGGCAAGTGGGATTTTGGGGGCAAAGAAGTAGGACACATCAATCACATCATTGGCAAACGATTACCATATTGACATTTTATTTTAGTCGTTCACATGTTTACACTTATTGATTTATACCAACCGAACCCCAAATATGCTACAATACCC
>NZ_MXAP01000085.1 GCF_002027555.1 Moraxella equi | reverse complement strand
GGTGCGTAATGCCACTATTTAGAATACAAACTTTAAATGGTGCGTGGTACACACCTTACCCATTACCACTTTTATAATTTGGAGAATATAATGTCCATTGCAAAACAAGATTTTAAAAGTTTGAAACAAGCCTATGCCGATTTTGGTGGTTTGTCAGAATGGAATGAATTTGAAACTGTTATTTGTGGGGCAAGCAATGAACATATTGCCCAATTAAAAGAAAAATTTCCTTTAATCCCACAATCTTTGATTGATTTATTAAAAATTGTGGACGGTACTTATTGGCGAGAATATCAAGGTCAAGAAATTGCCTTTTATTTATTGACGTCAATCCCAGATGAATTTAATTATCCTTGTTATTTAAATTCTAGTGAGCAAATTTTAACAAGTGATGAAATTGTATTTTTAGCGGATTATATCAATCGAGACATAGACCCTGATTGGGGTGTTGAAATTGATGATAAAATTATTGATGATTTTGATAAAGTGCATTGGCTACATTTTTCAGATTCTATGAATAATGGCGGAACTTCAAAATTATTTATTGATTCTTCTCCGTCAGAAAGTGGAAAAATCGGGCAAGTGGTGATGTATTTGCACGACCCAGATGAATTAACGGTGATTGCCGATAGTTTTGATGAATATTTGCAAATGTTGATAAATTCAGAATTTGCATTTGTTGAAGATATTGCGGACGACTTTGAAGAGAGCGAAGAATGAAAAACCTACTCCCCCCCACTTGGCAATCGCCAACCCTAACCGACAGCGACACCCACAACAAATGGCTGATTCCGCCCATTGTGGATTTGTGCGGTCGTTTGCGTGAACTTGGGCAGTCAAATCACGGCACTTTTAAAAGCGAAGGCAATTCGGCATATCAAAACGGCATTTTGCACATTTGCACACCGCCCGACACCACGCCTGTGCTTGACAATGGCTCGCTATTAAAAGGCTTAAAAGACAAGGCACTCACGGACGGTCGCATTCATCTATACCCCATTGGGGCTTTGACCGCATCGCTTGGCGGTGAAAAACTTGCCAACATTGCAGGGCTCAAACAAGGCGGAGCGATTGCGGTGAGTAATGCACGGCACGGCTTTGCCAATGACGATGTGCTGTTACGCTCGCTAGAATACGCCAAAACCTTTGATGTTAAAGTGTTTTTTTACCCAGACGAGCCGTCCTTGACCAAAAATGGCGTGGCTCACGATGGCTATGTGGCAAGCTATCATGGTCTTTCGGGCATTCCGTGGATTGCCGAGACGGTCGCCCTTGCCAAACAGCTTCTTATCGTCGAAGAAACGGGCGTGTCGGCTCATTTTAGCTGTCTTAGCTGTAAATCGTCTGTGGAACTCATTCGCACCGCCAAGGCGAAGGGCTTGCCTGTCACCTGCGATGTAGCCATGCACCAACTTCATCTGACGGACGATGCGATTGATGGCTATAATACTTTGGCGTTTGTTTATCCGCCTTTGCGTTCAGAAACTGACCAAAAGGCGTTGATAAAAGGCTTGCAGGACGGTACGATTGATGCGATTTGTAGCCATCACGAGCCGTTAGCGATGACCGCCAAACTTGCCCCATTCCCTGAAAGCACCGCAGGGATTAGCAATTTTGATACTTTTGTGAGCTTAGCTTGCAAACTGGTGGCGGACGGTATTTTGACGGCTGAACAACTGGTGGAAAAGATTTGCACCAATCCTGCCAAAATCGCAGGCATTGAAACGATTTATAGTGAGAAAGGCGGGGCGGTGCTGATTGACCCAAATAAGGAATGGACAGTCAGCGATGAGACGATGTTATCAATGGGGAAAAATACGCCGTTTATTAATCAAACATTGGCGGGTAAAGTAGAAAAAGTGTTTTTTGATTGATTGCATAAATTAAAAAATCATTTACTATTTAAATTGCCTATCAAACAAAAAAGGCTTACTATCTGTAAGCCTTTTTTGTTTATAAAAACTTAGCAATAGATATTATTTTACAAAGAAATAAAATTACCAAATAATAAAAAATATTATTTACTTTTAAAAATAAAAATGTTAATATTGTTGCCAGTTTATTACCAATCCTTACATGATGTAAGGATTGTTCCTTTGTTTTGATAGTTATATTTTGCTATTTAGGTGATTTTATGAAACAAAAAACCTTTGCACTACGCCATCTGACCTTTGCAGTCATTGGCACGATGACAGCGACCGTTGCCATGGCAAACACTGCCGAGAGCGGGCCGACGGTTGATTTGGGGCATGAAGTGATTACCATTGACCGTCAAGGCACCAAAGTTAAGACGAACGTGGTAACTTTGCAAGAAAAAGACGAAAGTACTGCCACAGGACTGCGTGAGCTGTTAAAATCTGAACCTGCCATTGATTTTAGTGGCGGTAATGGTACTTCATCTTATCTAACTATCCGTGGCATGGGTCAAAACTCTATTGATGTTAAAGTGGATAATGCTTACTCTGACAGCCAAATCCTATATCATCAAGGTCGTCATATGCTAGACCCTAGCCTTGTCAAAATCGTCTCTGTACAAAAAGGTGCGGGTTCGGCGTCTGCCGGTATCGGGGCGACCAATGGTGCGATTGTTGCCAAAACGTTAGATGCTCATGATTTGCTAAAACACACTGATAAAGACTGGGGTGTGAAAGTTAATGCGGGTTATAGCAGTAATGACGAACACAGCTATGGTGTTACAGGCTTTGGTAAAGCAGATAATTTTGATTTCTTGGTAAGTTACAACGAAACCAGTCAAAATAATTACAAGCCTGGTAAAAAAACAGGTCAAAAAGACAGTGCAACAGCACCTGGCAAATATTTCAGTTCTTGGACTGCAACTGGCGATACCGCTACTGATTGTGCTACCCAAAGAGGGCAAACTCTTTGTAAAGACCCTAATCACCCCAGTGATGAGGTGGCATTCCAAGCAATGGATAAAGAAAGCTACTTAATTAAAGCAGGTTATAATCTAGGCGACAATCGTTTTGTGCTTAGCCACTTTAATACCACCAACAAAGGCGTGCGTAATGTGCGTGAAGAGTTTGAGTGGGTAATTAGGGCACCTGGCACTATCAACTATGGCGGTTATCGTAAATTATCCATGCAAAACACCAACCTTGAATACAAAGGCAAAGCAGGATTGTTGGGTGAGGCAGAAGCCAATGTTTATTTTATGAAAAATGAACGCAAATCTGGCAATGATAAATTCAGTGGTTATGCAGGCAATGTAGATGCTCCAAACGACACTTCGGTTAAAACCACAGGAGCAAATTTAGGTTTTGATAAATACATCAATGATGACACACTATTTAAATATGGTGCAAACTATCGCCATCAAGAAACCACACCAAACCGCTCAAATAACGGTGCTGAACAAACCACTGAAAAAGACGATATCGGCGTTTATGGTGAAATTATTGGTAATATTGGCAATTTTACCCTAACTGGCGGTATGCGTTATGACCATTTTGACTATACCTCAGTGTCGGGTAAAAAAGTGTCTGATGGTGCATTCAATCCAAGCGTAGGCATTATTTGGCAAGCCACACCCGATCTTAGCTTCAATGCTGTGCACAACTACGCCACTCGCAGTCCACGTCTTGTAGATGCTCTGCTATCATCAGGAAGTCGTGCTGCTGATATTGCTGATGGTACAAAAGCAGAACAAGCCAAAAACACCGAGATTGGTTTTAACTACAACAACGGCAATCTATCAGTTGATGGTACCTATTTTTGGCAAGAGATTGATAATCTGCTAACCAGTGGTGCACGTCATCGCCCAGGTGATAAACATAATACAATCTTTAATGTAGGATTTGCCAAAAATAAAGGGTATGAAATCAATACTCGTTATAGATGGAATGGCTTTACTGCTCGCTTAGGTGTGGCTGAGAGCGATCCTGAATATCACAGTGGTAACAATGCAGAGGGCAACCCAATCCGCTTTGATAACCGTGAATTTGGTAGTACCATTGGTCGCACTTGGACAGCAGGTCTTGCCTATCGCTTTGCCAATCCAAATTTAGAAATTGGTGTCAATCACCGCAAGGTTGATGATGTAAAAGGTCAAAGTGCCTACATGACCCCAATCTCAGGCTCTCGTGGTAACAACTTAAATCTAATCAAGTATGGTTATGACGTAACTGACATTTATGCCAACTGGAAACCATTCAATAACGACAAATTAAATGTAAACTTTGCCGTTAACAACGTCGGTGATGAGTTCTACTATTCACATTCTGCTATCAATGGTTTGCCTGGTGCTGGTCGTGAATACCGTGTTGGTGTGAACTTCACTTACTAATCTTTCACCAATCCTACCCTAAATACTGTCCTTTTCTCCACCACCCAACTTTCATGTTTGAAGGTTGGGTTTTTAATCATTAAAATAAAGGATAAATAAAAAGTTTTACGAAAAATTGGTTATATCGCTAGCATTGTAGCCGGTGTTTGCGATAAACTGATGGTGGTAGTGTGTTGTTTTGTTAATTTGTCTTGGCTTTTGTAAACTTTGTGTCACTAAAAGCGGTTATCATGCTATTGTATTACAAGCAAGGCATAATTTTTGCAACGCTGTTAGCTAGATTTATTTTCCATTGTAAAAATTTATCCGCAATATTAGTTTTAATTTAAGGGGCGTATATGCATCCAAATTCTTTTATGGTGTTTAACCATTACATGACCAGTCCGATAGGCTCGGTCGTTGGGGCGATTTTGATTTTCTTGGTGGGCTATTTTGCCGCCTTAATTTTTGGCTTTTTGACCAAAAAAGCCTTAACCAAAATCAATCTTAATCAAAAAATGAACACTCAAACCGGCAAAAACTACGACTTACATAGTCTGCTTAGCAAAATCGTCTTTTGGTTCGTGTTTGTGATAGCCATCTCGGCAGCTCTCAATCAGCTTAATCTTGCCACCATCTCAGCACCGTTTGCCAACATGGTCAATCAAGTACTGCTATTCGTGCCAAACCTGCTTGCCGCTGCTGCCGTGGGTGTTATTGGCTGGGTGGTTGCCATCGTTGCTAAAAACGCCACATTGGCAGGTCTATCCAAAACTACGCTAGATGAGAAATTAGCTCAAGAAGCATCAGTTAAACCCATGAGTGGCACGATTGCTGATATGGTGTATTGGCTGATTTTGCTTGTGGTACTAACCATGGTACTGGGTCGTTTGGGTCTAAACGGACTATTCACCCCGCTCACCAACATGATTGATAAGATGTTTGCCTTTGTGCCAAATATCTTTACCGCAGGCGTGATTTTCTTTATTGGCTTTGTCGTTGCCAAGATTGTTAAGGGTATCGTCTCTAACTTGGTTGGTTCACTAAACATTCAAGCTCTAGCCACTCGTGCAGGTATCAGCGAGAAAAACAGCTTGCCAAATATCGCAGGTTCGCTCGTTTTCTTATTTATCATTGTGCCGTTTACCATTGCTGCCCTTGACGCTCTAAAAGTAGAAGCCATCAGCCGTCCTGCAACCAACATGCTAAACAAAATCATGTCCGCCTTGCCAAACGTCTTTACGGCGGCGGCGATTTTGGTGGTTACCTATTTTGTGGTGCGTATGGTTGCCGACATCATCAAGGGACTACTTCAAAACACCCAAGTGGACGCACTACCTGCCAAGCTTGGTGTGCAAGAAGCCCTAGGCGAGCAAAAAGTATCAGGCTTGGTGCGTTGTGGTATTATCTTCTTTGCCATGCTGTTCGCGTCTGTGGCAGCCGCTGATGTGCTAGGCTTTGTCCAAATCAGTGACATCGTCACAAGCTTTATCCACTTTGGCGGTCAGATTATCCTAGGTGCGGTTATCTTGGTTATCGGTTTTTGGCTCTCTGGCATTGTTGCTGGCGTGATTGAGCGTTCACAGCAAGGCTCAAAATGTCTAGCCAACATCGTGCGTACGCTGATCATCGGGCTTGTGCTTGCCATGGGTCTAAAAGCGATGGGTATCGCTGATAGTATCGTGAACCTTGCCTTTGGTCTAACGCTCGGCTCTGTGGCGGTGGCGTTTGCCCTTGCCTTTGGTCTGGGCGGTCGTGAAGCAGCAGCTCGCTATCTGGCTCGTATGCAAGACAAGCTAGAAGCCAAAAGCGACAACAAAATCATTTTACCAACCGATGAAACCACCAAAACAGAAGTATCATCAACGTTTGATAGCGATGATTTGAAAAAATAATCAGCTCATCATACAAAAACCCAAAAGTGTTACGCTTTTGGGTTTTTATTGCCATAAAAAGTAGGTGCATACCCAAGAAACTTTAAAATTACTGCAAACACAATGATGTTTGGATGTAAGGGCGTGCTGTGTATGCCTTATGTAGTAATGTCATCAAAGGGCGTGCTCAGCACACCCCTACAAACCTGTGGTAAATATCAAGTTCCGTATATCAAAAATAAAAACAGCCCGCTCGGACTGTTTTATTTTGGTCAAATATCACACACGAGACAGATATTCACCCGTACGGGTATCTACTTTAACCACTTCATTTTGTTGGACAAATAGTGGCACACGCACCAGCGCCCCTGTTTCTAGTTTGGCAGGCTTACCGCCACCGCCTGAGGTGTCGCCACGCACGCCGGGGTCGGTCTCAACGATTTCAAGCTCCACGAAGTTTGGCGGAGTAACTGACAGTGGCGAGCCGTTAAATAGGGTAATGGTGCAACGAGCGTTTGAGTTTTCTTTTAGCCATTGTGCCGAGTCGCCCATGGCGTTTTTGTCGGCTTGCATTTGCTCAAAGGTCTCAGGGTGCATGAAATGCCAAAACTCGCCGTCATTGTACAAGTATTCCATTTCGGTATCTACCACGTCCGCCCCTTCTAGGCTGTCGCCTGATTTGAAGGTTTGTTCTAGGACTTTACCGGTTTTTAGGTTACGCAGTTTGACACGGTTAAAGGCTTGACCTTTACCGGGTTTGACGTATTCGTTCTCTAGGATAGAGCAGGGGTTGCCGTCAAGCATGACTTTTAAGCCTGCTTTAAAATCGTTGGTAGAAAAACTTGCCATGAAAATTACCTTAAAAAATAAAAATAAAAAGTAAAATGCGTTATAATGACGCACTTTAACCGTCTATTATACTGAAAATTACTAAGTTTTGTCAAAAATGAAAGACATTTTTTTTAATCAGCCCAACTGGCAAAAAGAGTTATCGAATGCCATAAGCGACGTGGCAAGCCTTTACGAGCTGTTGGAGCTACCCTTACCGAGTGAATTTCATGCCCCCGCTAAATTTCCCCTAAGAGTGCCACACGCCTTTATCCAAAAGATGAAAAAGGGCGACCCCAACGACCCTTTATTGCGTCAAATCCTACCCGACATTGCCGAGTGTTTACCTGTGGCGGGCTATACTGCCGACCCATTGGACGAAAATACCCATAACCCTATCAAGGGATTATTGCACAAATACCAAAGCCGAGCCTTAATCACGGTAACGGGGGCGTGTGCGGTGCATTGTCGTTATTGTTTTCGTCAGCATTTTGACTATGGGGCAAATTTGCCAAACAGCCAAGACATTCGCCAAATTTGCCAATATATCGCCAATGACAAAAACATCAATGAAGTGCTATTAAGTGGGGGCGACCCATTAAATATTAACAATCGCCGTTTTAATGAATGGATTGGGGCGTTGTCTGATATTGATAATATTAAGACCATTCGCATTCATACCCGACTGCCTGCGATATTGCCAAACCGTATCGATGATGAGTTCATTGATATATTGGCAAATTGCCCAAAAAATATCGTCATGGTGCTACATATTAATCACGCCAATGAAATAGACAACGCCCTTGCCCAAAAATGCCAAACCCTAAAAAAACATGGCGTGGTATTATTAAATCAAAGCGTGTTATTAAAAGGGATTAATGATAATGTAGAGATATTGTGCCAATTAAGCCATGCGTTATTTGATATTGGGGTGTTGCCGTATTATTTGCATATTTTGGATAAAGTGGCGGGGGCAAGTCATTTTGATTTGCCGACAGACAGAGCGGTAGAGATTTATTGGCAACTCTTAGAAAAGCTGTCGGGTTATCTTGTGCCAAAACTTGTCCAAGAAGTGGCAGGCAAGCCGTATAAAGTGCCGATTGATATTTATAAAAAATATGGCATTGTTAAATCAAAATACACACCTCAAACTACCATTCCACTTAGCAAACA
>NZ_MXAP01000084.1 GCF_002027555.1 Moraxella equi | reverse complement strand
AGTTAGTTTGATGATTCAAGGGCAAAATAACTTTCAGCCAGCCTGAAAATGGATTTTTTAAATAACCTTTCCAAAAACGAAAACCAACTTCCCATTTTTAACCATTCAAATTTTAAAAATTAAATCTTATAATACGCCCATTCCATTTATTTTAAAGAGAAAAATGATGAAAACATTCGCCAGCACCGCCCTTGCCCTAACCCTTGCCACTTTGGGCGTGGCGTGTACGCCAATCAACCAAGCCATTCACAGCACGCCAAGCACCCAAACAACAAACATCAGCACGGCAAACATCAGCACCGCCAAAGAAGTCGCTCAATTAAGCTATATTGAAAACCTAAAAAGCCCCGAAGATTTGGTGCAAATTCCCAATTCCAAATGGATTATCGCAAGCGGTATGACCCACCACAGCGGTTTGTATTTGATTGACAGTCAAAGCAAAACCACCGCTCGCCTGATTGCCCCCAAAGCGTCCGCCCCGTCTGCGGAGTTTAAAAACAGCCAGCCACAACCGCACGCCGATGAAATGCAAATTCACGGTTTGAGCATTCGTGCGATTGGCGGTGGCAAGTCGCTTTTGTATGCGGTCAATCACAACGGTTTTGACAAAAATATTGCCCGTGAAACCATTGAAATTTTTGAAGTCAATGCCAACACCGCCGCACCGAGCATTACTTGGCTTGGCAATGTGCCAATGCCCAAAGATGACAAGGGCAGATATTTGGCAGGCAACAGCGTGGTATCAGGGGCGGACGGGGCGATTTACACCACCGTGATGATGCACCCCCACAACACGCTTGAAGATATGTTTGCAGGCAAAACCACAGGGGCGGTCTATCGCTGGACACCGACCACACAAAAATTTGAAAAATTGCAAGGCACGGAATTTAACGGCAACAACGGCATTGAACTCTCCAAAGACGGCAAATTTATCTATGTCGCCCATATGAAAAAGTTAAGCAAATTAACCAACACCAACCCCGCCAAAGTAGTCGCCACCAGCGAGCTTAATTATGGCGTATTTGACAATCTGCATTGGGCGGGCGATAAGCTGATTACCGCAGGGTCTCGCACCCAAAATTGTGGCGAGACAATGACTTATGATTGTTTAAAAGATTTTCACATTACCACGATTAACCCCAATAATTTAGCAATCACGCCTTTGTATCAAGGCAAATACAGCAAAGATTTTAGTGGCGTTTCTACCGTGTTGCCTGTGGGTAAGACTTATTATTTGGGGTCGTTTTATCGGGATAAAATGGCGTATTTTGAGAGCAAATGAGTGGATTGAGCAAACAAAATCGATACACAACTTACCCAAACATCGGTAGGGGCAAATTGCAATTTACCCTTGTAAAGCGCATCAATTGACCACAAAAAACACTACTTATTTATAAGCGGTGTTTTTTGTGCGTTATTTAAGCTTAATCACTTCCCCGTCTTTTGGAATGCTTAATCGGCAATTTTTTCACCAATCACAAATTTTGCCATGTCTTCACGGCTAACGGCGGTATGATTGACCGTGTCCATATGCACGGTGATTATTTTGGCGTTCGGGGCGATTTGCGTGGCTTTTAGCACATCTTCCACGCCCATAATAATGCTGTCGGACAAGCCGTTAATGCGAGCAAAACCTGTATTCATGACCAAAAATTCTGGCTGATATTTGTGCAAGGCTTTATTCACATCAGCCGTCCACACCGTATCTCCCATAATGTAGGTAGTTTTGTGTCCGTCTTTTTTGATGACTACGCCCATTGCTTCGCCCAAAAGCTGTGCCATTTGTGGATTGGAGTACATTTGTTCTGTACCGTGTGAACCACCTGTTTTATGGAGTTCCACCCCATTAAACACCGATTTTTCGCGCAAAACTTGTACATTTTTAAAGCCTTGCGAGCGGATAAGTTTGGCATCGCTTTCATTTTGTACAAAAATCGGCAAATGCTTGGGAATGGATTTTTGAGCAGCTTCGTCCCAATGGTCTTCGTGGGTATGGGTTACGATAACTGCATCTACACCTTTTAAAGTCTCATTGGTAGACATCGGCAAGTCAATCAAAGGCATACGCAAATGACTGTTAAAAGTGCCTTCAAAGCCTGCCATCGCTTCTTTTTTGGCAAAAAATGGGTCTATCAAAAAGGTTTGTCCTGCATACTCAATTTTGGCGGTAGCATTACGAATGTGCTGATAACTGTCAAGGGCAAAAGCTGATAAGCTCATTGTTAAGGCAAGAGCGGTAAGGGTAAGTTTTTTTAGCATTTTAAAGCTCCAATACGGTTAAGATTGGTGCGTATTTTAAAGAATTTGGGGCTGTGCTAAAATAGGCAATATTGCCAATCAACACAAGGATTTTGCCATTTTTATTTTGATGTGAAAGTTGGTATAATAAATCCATATTTTTTTCACATAGGGAACAAAATGAAATTTCCATCTCTTAAAAAAATCCCCTATTTTTTGGCAATGGTATCGCCTTTGTTATTTTCACAAAATAGCCACGCTGATACTTGCAAACGACCACCAAACAAACACAAGTTTGATTATATTTCTTGTCCTTATGAGGGGTTTTCGCGTGCTGAAAAGGGCGAAAAATCAGGATTTGTGGATTTATCTGGCAATCTTGTCATTCCATTGATTTATGATGATGCAAATTTATTTAGCGATGGTTTGGCGAAAGTTGAAAAAGATGGAAAAACTTTTTTATCAATTATCAAGGCGATATTGTCATTCAAATTCCCAATAACATAGAAGTGATTAGTGAATTTAAAGAAGGATTTGTGGTTGTTAAGAAAAATTCTAAAATTGGCTTTATGGATAAAGCGGGTCAAATTGCCATTGATTTTCAATATGATAATGCGTCAGATTTTAGAGAAGGTTTGGCGGTTGTTGTGATGGATAATAAAAGCGGATTTATTGATAAAACAGGAATATTGGTGATTCCATTTCATTATGATGAAACCACTAAATTTTTTAATGGCATTGCCAGTGTAAGAATTGGCAATCAATGGGGGGCAATCAATGCCAAAGGCGAGCTTGTTATTCCGATGATTTATGATTTTATTAGCGATTTTAAAGACAGTGAAACAACGGACGCCAAATTAAATGGCGAATGGATTAAAATTGACAAACAAGGCAATATTATCAAAGACAATACAGAATTGCAAAATTTTGACCAAGGTATTCGTCATCGAAAAATTCTTGAAATCTTGAATAAAAAGCAATGATTTTTAGCAACCAACCGCCAAAACTCACCCTTTACGCTCAAAACGGCTGTAACGATTTTGTTTTTAATATTCCCTTTTCACTATTTCAAGCCACTTATCAAGGGCAAAAGCTGTTTGATTTTGCGGTGTGTAGCGACAATGGCAAGGCGATTTTTAGCGAATTTGGGGCAAAAATTGCGGCAGGTGGCGATTTGTCGCTATTGGATATGGCGGACATCATTGTGATTAGTGGCTTTGTCGGCGATGTACCAAATACCAAACTCTGCCAAAAATTACAAACCGCCCACGCACAGGGCAAAAAAATCATTGGGCTGTGTTATGGCACTTTTGTGCTTGCTTTTGCTGATATTTTGCAGGGCAAAACAGTGGTAACCCATTGGGCAGGCGAGCGAGCATTTAAAGAAAAATTCCCATAAATTCAATTAGATAGCAATCGGCTTTATATTGATGACGGCAATATTTTGACATCGGTAGGGGCGTTTGCGGGCTTGGATTGTTGCTTGTATTTTATTCGTACGCTGTATGGGGCGAAGATTGCCAATGAGCTTGCCAGACATTTGGTTTCCGCACCACACCGAGAAGGCGGTCAAGCCCAGTTTAATGCCATCAGCCCGATTAGCCACGCCAAAGACGAAAAAATCAATGAGTTATTGCAATTTTTAAGCGACAATTTGGCGGATAATCATAAATTGGACGATTTGGCAAACAGGATGCATTTGTCCAAAAGAAGTTTTAACCGCTATTTTAAAACCGCCACGCAAATGACTTTGAGCCAGTGGCTGACCGCCAAGCGTTTGGCAAAAGTGCAAGACTATTTGGAAAGCACGGATTTGCCGATTGAAATCATCGCAGATAAGACAGGTTTTGGCACGGCAAGCAATTTGCGAATGCAATTTAAGGCGCGTTTTGGTGTCAGTCCGCAAAGTTTTAGGAAGAGTTTTGGGGGCTAGCTGACTGGTAAGAATTTTAATCATCAAATTTAAATATCTGCCAAAATCGGTTACAATACTTTAATTTTATCGATTCATAAAAGCACAATGACCAAATACACCACCCAAAACCTAGAAGTCCTAGAAGGGCTAGAACCTGTTCGCCGTCGCCCTGGTATGTACACCGACACCACACGCCCCAACCACCTTGCCCAAGAGGTGATTGACAACTCGGTGGACGAGGCGTTGGCAGGGCACGCCAAGCACATTACCGTTACCCTGCACGCTGACGGCTCGCTGTCGGTGCTTGATGACGGACGGGGTATGCCGACCGACATTCACCCTGAATTTAATCAGTCGGGCGTGGAGCTTATCTTGACACGCCTGCACGCAGGGGGCAAGTTTAGCACGGACAATTATGCCATTAGTGGCGGTCTGCATGGTGTGGGTATCAGCGTGGTCAATGCCTTATCCAAGCGTGTGGACGTGGTGGTGTGGCGAGACGGCACGCAGCATCAGATGAGTTTTGAGAATGGCGTACCGACAACGCCTTTGACAAGCGAGCCGTCCCCTAGTAAGAAAAAACGTGGCACACAGGTGCGATTTTGGGTAGATGAGCAGTATTTTGACAATCCCAAATTCTCAATTAAATCTTTAAAACACAACCTAAAAGCCAAGGCTGTGCTATCAGCAGGGCTAAAAATTGACTTTGTGAGTGAGCCCGAACCGTCCGACAGCGCAAGCTGGCAATACACAGACGGCGTGGTGCAGTATCTCACCGAGCAGCTTGGCGAGCTTGCCATTATCCCTGATAAGCCATTTTATTTTAGTCAAGAGCCGACAGGGGGCGAACGTGGTGGGGCGACTTTTGCCATAGCGTGGCTACCTGAATCAGGCACGCCCATCACGGAAAGCTATGTAAACCTAATCCCCACCGCACAAGGCGGTACGCACGTCAATGGGCTACGCACGGGCATTACGGACGCACTGCGTGAGTTTTGTGAAATTCATAGTATGTTGCCCAGAAACGTCCGCCTAACTGCCGATGACGTGTGGGACGGGGTCAATTATATCTTGTCCTTAAAATTTGCCGAGCCACAGTTTAGTGGTCAAACCAAAGAACGCCTATCAAGCCGTGAAGCGTCCCCACTCGTGCAGACCTTTGCCAAAGACGCATTTAGTCTGTGGCTAAACGCCCACCCCGACACCGCCAAAGCCATTGCCGAGCTTGCCATTAGTAAAGCTGGCAAACGGCTCAAATCCGCCCAAAAAGTCGCCCGCAAAAAAATCACCCAAGGCCCTGCCTTACCGGGGAAACTAGCCGATTGTAAGGGCGAATTTAAGGACGGAGCGGAGCTGTTTTTGGTGGAGGGCGACAGTGCAGGCGGGTCTGCCAAACAAGCTCGAGACCGCCATTTTCAGGCGATACTGCCCCTGCGTGGCAAAATCCTAAACACATGGGAGGTTTCACACGACACCGTATTATCTAGCCAAGAGATACACGACATTGCCATTGCCATAGGCGTAGACCCAGCGTCTGATGACTTATCAGAATTACGCTATGACAAAATCTGTATCCTAGCGGACGCAGACTCGGACGGCTTACACATTGCCACGCTAATTTGTGCGTTGTTTGTCAAGCATTTTCGTTCGCTTGTGGAAGCAGGGCATTTGTTTGTCGCCATGCCCCCACTATATCGCATTGACATTGGCAAGGACGTGCATTATGCCTTGGACGATGATGAATTAAACGCCATTTTGAAAAAAACCAAATCCAAAGGCAAACCGCAAATCACCCGCTTTAAGGGCTTGGGCGAGATGAACCCCGACCATTTGCGTGAGACGACCATGAACCCTGATACTCGACGTTTGGTACAGCTTGACATTGATGATTTTACTTCGACAAGTAGCGTTATGGACATGCTTTTGGCAAAGAAACGAGCGTCCGACCGCAAGGCGTGGCTGGAAAGTAAGGGTGATTTGGCGGATTTGGCGGTGTAAGATGACCGCTTGCCCCATTTTGTCCGCCTTGTCCGCCCTAAATGACGTGCCTTATCCTTTATATGTGGCGTGTAGTGGTGGGCGAGACTCGCTCGCTCTGGCGTATGGCTGTTATCTGTTGTATCAGCAGGGTAGATTGGACAGGCTACCCACGCTACTGCACGTTCATCACGGCATACAACAGGCAAATGACGACTGGGCGAGACTGGTGGGAGCGTGGGCAGACGAGCATGGATTTGACTGGCGAATTTTGCCCTTAACCCTTACCAAAAAAACCGAAACATCGGCACGCACGGCCCGTTATCAAGCACTCATGGGGGCGATGGTGGACGATGGCGTGCTATTGGTGGCTCATCATGCCGATGACCAAGCCGAGACGGTGCTTATGCGACTGGTTAATGGAGTAGGCGTGCAGGGCTTATCAGGCATGAGAGCATGGAGCACCAAAACCGTACAAGGGCGGACAATGAACCTACATCGCCCCTTGCTCGGTGTATCTCGGCAAGAGATTACCGCATTTGCCCACGCCCACGCCTTGCCCTATGTGGACGACCCGACCAATGAGACGACCGACAATGCTCGCAGTCTTATCCGTAACGACATCCTGCCACGCCTAACTGCCCTAAACCCAAAAGTCCGCCAAAACATCGCTCGCACCGCTCATCTTATGAATGACGCTCACGCACTCATCAGTGAAACGGTGTTTGAGTTGGTTAAAAAATGCATCCTTGCCACGCCCCACACGCCTTTTGTGGGCTGTTTGGACATTTACGCATTACGCCTGCTCTCAGCACATGAGCGGTCGGCGGTGGTGCGGTTTTTTGTGCAAGCGGATAATCCCTTACCGCCCAGTTATCAGACCGTCAGCGATACCCTAGCATTGACCGCTCGTGATGATGGCGACCATAGTACAGAGATTTTTTGGCAAGGTGGTGATGGCGATGACGTGGGTGGTAATGGCAGGTCGGTGGTGTTGTGCCGTTATAAAAATACCCTATACCGCTATCATCATGAGCTGTTTGTGTTATTACAAGATGAGATGAGCGATGATAAAATCGCCCTAAATTCATCTAAAATTATCCTAAAACAAAATACCAAACTTGCCATTTTTATGGATTTTCATGATGGTTTGCGTGAGTTGTTGATGGATAAATCAGCTTATATTCAGCCTGTGAGCCGTGATGAGCGGTTGCGGATTTATGAGCCGTATGTGGATAAGGATGGCAAAACCCAAATCGGCTTTACCAAACTTGGCGGTAAAAAACTCTACCAACGCCTAAGCATTCCCACATGGCACCGTGCCAATCTGTGGGGGCTGTATGTTCATGATGAGATGGTACTTGTGATGAGTATGGATAAGTGGTGGCTGACTGACAGTGCTATGTTTTACGCCTTGCGTGGGGTGTTTGATGATGGGCGGTGGGGGCGGACGTTGCTTGTGGTGGATAGGACATGAAATTTTTGCACAATTAGGGCATTTCATGTAAAATGGCGGATTGGTTAGAATTTTAAAGGGTAATGGCAGGGCAACATGACGGACTTTCACGCATTACAAGACAAAACAGTGGTATTCATCGGTGGCGGTAACATGGCAGGGGCGATGATTGGGGGGTTATTGACCTCCAAACGTTGCCATGATTTAACCTTAACTGTTGGCGTGTCGGACAAAAATGCCGATAAACGAGAGCGGTTCGCCAGTCAAGGCGTATTGACCGCCACGCCTGACACCGCCCATGAGCTAATAACAAAGGCGGACGTGGTAGTGCTTGCTATCAAGCCCCAAGTGCTGATGGATGTTGCTCCAAGCCTTGCCCCATATTTGGCGGACAAGCTCGTCTTGTCGGTGCTGGCAGGCGTGCCATGCGCGACACTCCAACGAGCCTTAGGCTGTGGGCGTGTGGTGCGTGCCATGCCAAACCTACCGTCTGCGGTGGGTGCAGGGGCGACAGGGCTGTATGCCGACAAGACGGCAAGCCCGTCCGATAAGGATGTGTGCGAGACAGTCATGGCGAGCTGTGGCGTGGCGGTGTGGGTGGACGATGAGACCAAACTGCACGCTGTTACGGCGGTGGCGGGCTCTGCTCCTGCGTACTTTTTTTATATGCTAGAACACATGACCGCCCAAGCGGTAGAGATGGGGCTCGTTGCCGATGACGCTCATCGTTTGGCGGTGCAGAGCATGATAGGGGCAGGACTACTTGCCAAAGATGGCGACCCACAGGCACTGCGTATGAGCGTAACATCAAAAGGCGGAACGACCGCACAGGCGTTGGCTTCGTTGGAGCGTGATGGCGTGGGCGGTGCGTTTGGGCGGGCGATGGTGGCGTGTTATGACAGAAGTGTGGAGCTGGGTGCGTTATTTGATGATAAATGATTGAAATTTATTGATAAATTAACCAAAACAGTGCGTATCATACACCCGACAATTTATACCGTTTTTTTAAAAATAATTGTCCAAAAATTAACCCCATAATGATTTACCCACATCATTTTAACAATGACTGATGATAGAAACTACCACTTATGAATGAACCGATTACCATTATTTTTAATGTCGTTGTCAATTTTGCCTTAATCATTTGTTTTTTAAGGTTTATGTTTCAGTTCGCTGAGATTGACCCCAAGCACCCTTATGCCAAAGTTACCTACATGCTCTCGGCAGTGGTTACGCTGTTTGGGCGGATTTTTCCTGATTTGGGTAAGGGGCGATTTAGTACATCGGCGGTGGTGCTGATGCTACTTTTGACCTTTATCAAGATTGCAGGCATGGCGAGTATTTTGGGTAAGCCCATGACCCCGCTTGTACTGTTTTTTAGTGGCAGTTTGACGGCGATACTCTCGCTCATTGATATGTTTCAGTATATCGTGTTTGCGTCGGTCATTCTAAGCTGGGTCATCATGCTGTTTCAGGTCATGCATCCACTCATGGAGCTTATCATGCAGATGGCAGAGCCGATTGTCGCCCCATTTCGCAAAATCACGCCCAATCTGGGCATGCTTGACTTTTCGACATTGGTTGCCATTTTGGTGTTGGCACTTTTGGAGATGGGCATTCGCATTGTGGGCGGTAATATCTTGTCGGCATTGGTTTGATGGATGTTATGTGAGATAAATCAGATAAAGTAAAAATAAAAAATCGGATAATAACTTATCCGATTTTTTTGTTATTTTAAACCAATAGGGTGTACCTGCTTGTATTTGCAATGAAAAATGTGAAAAATCGCCCGTTTTTCAAGGAAAAAGTGAAGTTTGATGGTCATTCTATCAAACAAGCTTTTTCCTTCGAGCCACAAGATTTAGCCATTTTTCATGCAAAAACATTATTTTATTTCCAAAATATTTCTATGTTGTAAATAGTGTTATAAAGGGCAGGCACGCCCTAATCAACGTGGCACAACTTCCACGATATTCAAATCAAAGCCCGACACGTTAAATTTGGCAGAGCTTGATAGAAGTCGCATGTCTTTGACGCCAAGCTGTTTTAGGATTTGGGCTCCAACACCGATACTGCGATAAGGCTCGCTACTTTCGTGTACGCTGACATTGGCTTGGCATTTATCCAACACACCGCTGACATCGACAGCACGCCCTGAGTCAATCCACACGAACACGCCTTGCTCGCTTTGCCCGATTTGAGCCAGTGCTGAGCGAATGTCCCAACTGTGCTTGCTGTCAGTGTGCCCAAACAGGTCTTTTAGGGGGTTTAGGGCATGGACTCGCACGGTCGCCACGCCACGGCTTGGGTCGCCTTTGACTAGGGCGATGTGGATCTCATCCGCCCCATATTCTCTAAAACGGTAGAGTTTGAACGCCCCAAATTCACTGGCAAAGTCCCGCTCATCGATTACTTCCACGGTCTGCTCGTTGGTCATGCGATAGTGGATAAGGTCGGCGATGGTGCCGATTTTAAGCCCATGTTCTTTGGCAAAGAGTTCTAAGTCATCACGACGTGCCATCTCGCCATCAGGCTTGATAATCTCACAAATCACCGCCGCAGGTTCAAGCCCTGCAAGGCGTGCTAGGTCGCAGCCTGCTTCGGTATGACCTGCCCTATGTAGCACGCCGCCTTGTTTTGCCATGATGGGGAAGATATGCCCAGGTTGGACGATGTCGGTGGGTTTGGCAAAGGGGGCGACGGCTGCCTGCACGGTTCTGGCACGGTCGGCGGCGGATATGCCTGTGGTTACGCCCTCGCTAGCTTCGATGGATAGGGTAAAGTTGGTGCTAAACTTCGCCCCGTTTTTGTCGCTCATTAGGGGCAGTTCAAGCTGACGGCAACGGGCTTCGGATAGAGTCAAACACACCAGCCCACGAGCGTGAGTAATCATAAAGTTGATGTCGGACGGCTTGACATGAACCGCTGCCATGACGATGTCGCCTTCGTTCTCACGGTCTTCATCGTCCATTAAGATGACCATTTTGCCTGCTTTGATGTCGGCAATGATTTCTTCTGCGGTGTTTAGGGTGCTTGCCATAAGGGTGCCTATTTGTGTTAAAAATTTAATAGGCTACATGGGGGCGGATTTGGGGGATTAAAGGCAGATGATGTAAAATTTTAAAAACAGTCAAGCCTTATTTATCTTTAAAATTTTTTTTAAAATGCACATTGCATGATAAAAGACAGTCACGCCACCCAAAAACCATTTAATCATCCCCCAAAGTTTGTTACAATACCCCCAATATCAGCACCGTATCCGACCATGAGCAAAACCCGAGCCACCAAGCCCCGCCTGCCGTCCTTGACGACCACCGACACCGACCCAGAATATCTGACCGAATTTCGCATTAACATGCTCGCTCGGGGACTTGCCACACGCACCCGTAACGCTTACATTCGTGATTTGCGTACTTGCATGGCAAGCAGTGAGCGAGCATTGCCTGATTGGCAAGAGACGGACGTAGCAGGGTGCTTGGTGTATCTACAAAACCAAGGCAAATCGCCACGCACGCAGGCGAGAATGCTCGCAAGTTTACGCCAGTTTTTCTTATGGCAGGTGGGAGATGGGGTGCGTGATGACAACCCCTGTGAGAACATCAAAAACCCCAAAGCCGACAAACCCCTGCCCAAGACCCTATCCGAAGACGACATCACCAGACTGCTTGGCACGCCTGACTTAGCGACGATATTAGGATTGCGTGATAAAGCCATGCTCGAAGTCATGTATGCCTGTGGTCTGCGTGTATCAGAGCTGGTCAATCTGTCGCTCGATGAGCTAAACCTAAACGCAGGCTGGCTCCAAGTGACAGGTAAGGGTGGAAAGACTCGCCTGATTCCGCTTGGCGAATACGCCCACAACGCTCTACAAAGCTATCTTGTCCGCCGTTATGAACTGACCGCTGGCAAAAGCGGTAAGGTCGGCACAAAGGGCGGTGACTGCCAAGCGGTGTTTTTGACCGAGCAGGGGGGGTATATGACCCGCCATAACTTTTGGCATTTGATTAAAAAATACGCTCTCTTGGCGGGTATCAAAACCGACATCTCACCGCACACGCTTCGCCATGCTTTTGCCACGCACCTGCTCAACCACGGGGCGGATTTGCGTAGCGTTCAGCTTTTGCTCGGGCATAGCGACCTATCCACCACGCAGATTTATACCCATGTTGCCACGGCACGTCTGCAAGCCTTGCACGAAGAGCATCATCCTAGGGGGTAATTCTCATTATCGCTCCACCTTTCAATAGATGATTATTTATTCTTGGTGGATTTATCTTTGTGACGTTCAATAATATATCTTGCTTGGCTATCTAATTCAGGAAATAAAGTCTGATGACTGATACCGAAAGAACTCAGTTGTTCTAAAATACCTTGTTTTGATTGAGCGTCAATAATTAGTCTTTTCTCTTTTGTTGCAATCCAATTTTCGTCCATGATAGCCTGTTCTTCCTTACTTTCTTGAATGCCAAAAATTAAGAAACCACCTTGTTGGCGGACAATCCTAGGATTATTTGCTCTTGGTTTTACTAGAATGACTTTTTCCAAATCATGACGATTAATTATTGGTAAAAAATAGGGCTTATCGTTGCGAACGTCATTTAATAATCTAACAATATGCTCTTGATTGTTGAATGTCTTTGTAATTATTGGATTAATTATCTTATCTCTTTGAATCAGGTAGTTTGCCAATTTCATAAACAAGATTTTGCATTTCGTCATATAGGTCTCTCCGCCCTCTGTCAGATTCTAAGAATTCTGCAATATCTTTTTCATTTTTTAAATATAATGCTTGTTCTCTTTTAGAAAAATATTTAGAGATGGTAGATATTTCATTTAAATTAAAGTCATTATTTTGTAAAGACAGAGCAGATAAAATGGCAACTGTATCGCTATCATGATATTTTAGTGTATCATTCGGAATGTCAAAAATGATAACTTCGCCATCTTTTAAATCATCATCGATTATATTATCCACTTGACAATCTTTACATTGGATATTCCTCTGATTTATGCCGTTGTTTTGATTAACCGCAAAATACAGACCAACCAATGCACTATATGAAACATCCAACAACCGTGTCGGATACCCGTAGTGTTGCATTCTTACCAATTTATCAAAAAAGGTATCATGCGGAGAGAAATACTCCGCACATTCAGTAAGTACATCTCGTATGATTAAATGCTCACCTTTAATCAATTCTTTTTTGTCAGTCTCTTTGTTTTTCCTATAAATACTTGGTTCTATATCATAAGTTTTATCAGGATGACCACGAAAAAACCGTGTGTACCCACCATGTTTCGTCTCGGGTAGACTGTTAATAAAATCTTGAATGCTCTTTATTTTAATTTCAGTCATAGATAAACCCCCCGAACCACCTCCCCAATCGCCTCTATCCCCTTCTCCAAAACATCATCAGGTTGGGCGATACTCATGCGAATACATTCATGAGCATGACGATAATCAGATGTATCAATTCCCACAAAAAAATGCTCACTGGGAATAATCAGCGTGCCCTTTTCTTTTAGCATTTCATATAAAATTTGCGTGCTAATCGGTAAATTTTCAAACCAAATCCACAAAAATATCGCCCCTTCTGGCTTATGGATTTTGACTTGGGGGAAATCTTTAAATTCTTGTTTTAATAAGTCAATGGCGGTATGGGCTTGCTTTAAATAAAACGGGCGAATCTCTTGTAATGATAAATCATTGATTTTGTCATTGTTGATAAGTGGCGTAACAATGCTCGCCCCAAAGCGACACGGAGCAAGATTGACAATGGCATTTAGGCTACTGATTGCCTTGATAATCTCGGGTTTGGCAATGACAATGCCTGTCCGCACGCCAGCCAGCCCCACTTTTGATAAACTAAAACACAAAATGATATTGTCATGCCACACCAAATTCGCCTTGGTGTGGATAATGTTAGGAAACGGCATTCCGTAGGCATTATCAATAATCAAGGGAATGTTGTGTGTTTGGGCGATGTTATCAAGTCGTGCCATTTCATCATCGGTTAAAACATTGCCTGTGGGATTGGTCGGGCGAGAACAGCAAATTGCCCCAATTTGCTTATTTTTTAATGCGTCCAAATTTTCTAGGGCGTCAAAATCCACTTTATATTTAAAAAAGCCATCTTGATTGTCATAATCGCACAGCTCAATCTTGGGCTTTATGCCAATAAAATGCTTGCCATCAATATGAGCGTCCGCATAGCCGATATATTCAGGGGCAAGTGGCAACAAAATGGACTTATCGCCATCATCAAACGCCCCACCGAACAGATTAAACAAATAGAAAAAGGCGTTTTGCGAACCGTTGGTTAGGGCAATGTTGTCCTTGGTAATGCCCCAATCATAATGGCGATTAAAAAAGTCCACCAACGCCGTGATAAATTTGCCATCGCCCTGCGGATTGGAATAATTGCTGGCACATTCTAAGGCAACACTGTCCGCCCCATCGCCTTGTATGCTGTCTTTGAGCATTTGTAGGTACACGTCATTGACCGAAGCGATATTGGCAGGGTTGCCACCGCCTAACATATTGACAGGTTTGTCGCTGTTTAGGGCGTTCCCCAAATCGTCCATAAGTTGTAATATGCCACTGTTTTGGGTGAATTTTTTGCCAAATTTTGAAATGTTCATGCCAATTATCCAAATAAAAATACCATTGTAACATTTTTGGCAAAAGCTGTCTGCTCATATCGCTATGGTATGCGTGGGGGGATTGGGGTATAATAAACTTTTGATTTTAGAGAAAACCCATGACAAACCAAACCACCTTAGCCGAACTCCAAACAAAAGCCAAACAATGGCGACAAGACATCACCTTTACCCAAGACGTGCTTGGTAAGCCCTTTACCTTTCATACCACTTGGGGGATTTTTAGCCCAGAAAAGCTTGATGACGGTAGCCTTATGCTCCTTGATTATATTGATTTTAAGGCTCGTGATAATTCCATTGACTTAGGCTGTGGCTATGGCGTGCTTGGCATGACGGCAGGACGTGAATGCCCAAACGGTCAGCATATTTTGATTGATAAAGACTTTGTGGCAGTAGAATATGCCCGCTTAAATTGCCAAAAAAACGGCTTGACTAATACTCACGTTCAGCTCTCCAATGGCTTTTATCATGTGGATAAAGACAAAAAATTTAGCCTTGTCATGAGCAACCTACCTGCCAAGGCAAGTAAAGAACAACATTATCTGTACCTGCTAGACGCTTATGAACGCATGGAAGTGGGCGGACGGTTTTATGTCGTTACCATTAACGGACTTCGGGATTTTATGAAACGCTCATTTAATGAAGTCTTTGGCAATGCTGATAAAATCAAACAAGGCAAAACGTATACGGTTACGCTTGCGGTGAAGGAATGATTTAAATGAAATTTACAACAAAAGACATATTTTTATTATGTAAAAAATAATAACCCAAAAATAATGGGTAATATGAATTTTGTTGGTTTGAATGATACCATTTGGCAAAAAATTTAATGAATGATTTATCCATTGAACAAATTAGCCAAACGGCAATGGAATATCGTAAAATACACCAACCCAATTAAGGAAAATGGGACAATGATAACCCCCAACCAAAAATGGCAATCTTTACTCTGTGCTGACCGTCTATGGATTGAAAATGGCGAAATTTGTGAAATGCGTGGCGAGCATTCGCCCATTCGTAGCCAATTTCATACTGATTATGACCGTGTGGTGTTTTCATCGTCCTTTCGCAAATTGGGGCGAAAAACCCAAGTCCACCCCCTTGCCAAGTCCGACCACACCCACAACCGCCTAACCCACAGCGTAGAAGTGGCAAGCGTTGGGCGAAGTTTGGGCAACAGCGTGGGCGTCAGCCTAGCAGAAAAAGGGTTGTTGCCAGGCAACATCAGCCTACAAGACATCGGCACGCTGGTGCAGGTGGCGTGCTTGGCGCACGATTTGGGCAATCCGCCGTTTGGGCATACAGGCGAAGATGCCTTGCGAGAGTGGTTTTTTAAAAATTCTCATTATTTACAAGGACTTAGCGACAAAGAACGGGCGGACTTGACCACTTATGAAGGCAACGCCCACAGCCTAAGAATTGTCGCCAATCTTGAAATGTACCAAAACGCAGGCGGAATGCGATTGACCTGTGCCAGTCTTGGGACTTTGCTTAAATATCCGTGGGGAAGTTTTGATATAAAGAGTCCCAAGTCAAATTTAACATTTACGGGTCGGAAATGCCCCTAATCCGTGCCGTTACCGAGCGGTTAGGATTAAAACAACTTGGTGATGACAAATGGGCAAGACACCCTTTGTCGTATTTGATGGAGTCGGCGGACGACATTTGTTATGCGATTTTGGACTTAGAAGATGCGGTGGAGCTTGAACTCATTGACGCTGATAAATTTGGCGAGATTTTAAGTATTTTATTGCAAGACGATTTTTACAAATACCAAAAAATCCCAAACCTAGCCCAGCGTATCGGTGCAATGCGTGGCAAGGCGATTGGGCTTGCTATTGATGAAGTCAAAGAGCGGTTTTTGGCGTATCACGATGAGCTTTTGGCAGGGGAATTTGCCCATAAGGATTTGCTTGGCGTGTGCGACAATCGTGTCAAGGACTGCTTACAAAACGCCAAAGAACTGGCTCGCCAAAAAATCTACAAACACCCAAGCAAACTTGCCATTGAAGTGGCAAGTTTTGGCTGTCTTGGGGCGATTTTGGATTTGGTTGTGCCAGCCATTCACGCCAAACTCACAGGGCAAGACTTGGGCGTTAAGCATACGCTGATACTAGAACTTTTGGGCAATGAATACCAAATTAAGGACAATCAATCCTTATATCAAGGCTATCTGACCGCCCTTGATTTTGTGGGTGGATTAACCGACAACTCCGCAGGGCGACTGGCTCGGGAATTGTCTGGGGTGGGGATTGATGGTTAGGCGTGTGAAGTTTGTAAAAACGGCACACATTCACGCCACGCCGTACAATCTTTACCCAACTCCCTTTGAATATAAAAATCTTCCACCATTTTGGCTTGTTGTTCTATGCCGTATTTAAAAAATGATTTGCCTTTTTTAAATTTATAACGGTATTTTCGGTTAAATATCGCTCGTCTTACCACCGCCATTCCTTGCTGAATTTGCCAAACGTGGGTCAGCTCGTGCACAAGCCACGCCCGCAGGTGCAAAGGCTGATTGCTAAAATCATCACAAAAATCGTCCTGATGAAAATACACCCAACCATTGGGCGACACCGCATAGCTCCTTAGCACCCACCAAGCTGTCGTCAGGCGAATGTCATCAAGGGCAAGCGAGTCGCCAAACACCGAACGAGCCATTTGGCGTTCGCCGTCTGTAAGTGGGCGGATTGGGCAGGTTTTTAATTTCATCATTTTTAAAAAAAGTGTATAATGAGGTATTTTAGCAAAGTTTATTTCTTTATACCAACCATTTAAAATTAGAAACTTGATAGATGTTAAAAAATACCCCAACCATTTGCCCACACCCAAGCTGTCATAAAGTGCTTGATGATGTGATTTATCATCAAGGGATTATTTTTTGCCCACATTGCCAAACAAGTTTGTTGGTTAATCCCTTTTTGCCAGAATTAGAAAAGATGACTTTTTGGCAATTTTCACAACGCTTTATCAAAAATCAATGGAAACTGTATGCAGTTTTTAGTATTATTATTATGGGATTGTTTGTTGGGCTTATTGAATTGATTGCCAATTTTGATAACATTCATTTTAGTGCCGAACTTTGGATAACTTTTTCTGTATTGTTGTGTATGTTAATTGTCATTAGCATTTATAAATTTGAAAAAAATTTACAAAATTATCATTATTATAAATTAAAAAGTAAGCCTATTTTAAAAGGTGTAGATACTTACGATTTGGTTAAAAATGATTTTTATATCTCGGTTGCTTTGGAAGATTTAAAGGTAAAATTTAATACATTTGCCCCTTGTTGTCAACATTGCCATTCGCAAAGACTTCATCAAAAAATTGATAAATTTTATTGCCAAAATTGTCATCATCAATTTATGATAAATCCAAAATTAAACAATGTCAATACCTATAATCTTGTTATTACCTATATTTTGATGTTTGTTGTAATAAGACATTTTGACAGTTTTTATTTGATATTATTATTTATTCCCTTATTATTTTTGGTTAATTTAATTTCTCAATATTACTGGTGCAAAACCCCAAAATGGCAACTTCAATCCCCCTAGCCGAACGCATTCGCCCAAAAGCCCTTGACGACATCATCGGACAGTCTCATTTATTGGGAGAGAACGCCCCTATTTCCAAAATGGTAGCCGAAGGTTATTTGCCGTCTATGATTTTGCACGGCAATGCAGGCATTGGCAAAACAACACTGGCAAGTTTATTAGCCAATAGCGTGGGGCGAGAATTTCGCCCCTTATCCGCCATCAATAGCGGTGTCAAAGAATTAAGAAAAATACTTACGCCAAGTGACGGTTTATTTGCCACGCCCCCTGTGGTATTTGTTGATGAAATTCATCGTTTTAATAAAGCCCAGCAGGACGCATTATTGGGAGCAGTAGAAAGTGGGCAAATTACCCTAATTGGGGCGACCACCGAAAATCCATCATTTAGTGTCAATAATGCTTTATTGTCCCGTTGCCAAGTTTATAAATTAGAACCTTTATCTGATAATGAGATTTTTCAAATTATCAAACGGGCGATTACCATTGACGAACAATTAAAAAAACTACCGATTGTCTTAAATGACATTTCGCCCATTTATGGGTTAGCACAAGGGGACGCAAGACGTGCATTAAATCTATTAGAGCTTGCGATTTATGCTTATCAAGGCGAGCCAATTATTATTGATTTTGACAGTATCAGTAAAGTCGCAGGACAAACGCTCGTCCGCTATGACAAAGACGGCGATATGCATTATGACATCATTTCCGCCTTTATTAAATCGGTGCGTGGTTCTGACCCTGACGCGTCTATTTATTGGCTTGCCAGAATGCTTGTCGCAGGCGAAGACCCTGCTTTTATTGCAAGGCGTTTGGTCATATTAGCGAGCGAAGACATTGGGCTTGCCAATCCCAATGCCCTATTACTTGCCGATACCGCTTTACGAAGTGTCAAAGAAATCGGAATGCCCGAAGCAAGAATTATTCTGGGGCAAGTGGCGATTTATTTGGCGACATCGCCAAAATCCAATGAAAGTTATAAAGCAATTAACAAAGCCATAGAATTTGCCAAAACGGACAATTCGCCTGTGCCATTGCATTTGCGAAATGGTGTAACCACTTTGATGAAATCGCAAGGCTATGGTGTGGATTATATTTATCCGCACGATTATCCCAATCATTATTATCCCCAAAATTATTTGCCTGATAATTTAATAGGAATGCAGTTTTATGAGTTTGGCGATAATCAAAAAGAGCAAAGTAGTTTTAATTTTTTAAATTGGTTAAAGGGAAGTGTGAATGAAAATAGATAAAAGCACTTATGTCATTTGGGCGATTTTATTGCCACTATCATTGTTGTTGCATTATGATACCTATAAGGGTTGGATTGCTCTTTTAGTGCTTGGGATTTGTTTGCTTTTTATGAATATTTTGGAAAACTATGTCAAAAAAAAATAAAAAATTACAAGACGAACAATTTAATATTTTATTTGCCATTATTATCGTCGTAACAATACTTTTAACACCAAGATTATCGTATTATTTAGCTCAATATTTTGTTGCCAAAAACCGAAGTAAAATTTGTGGGATTGTCAGTCAAATTAACAAACCATCTTGGGGTCATAATACTTTTAATTTAGAAAATAATGCAAGTAATTTTAAATTAAATATTTATGATAATTTAGCCATTGGCGATAAAGTTTGTGTTACCTATAATACCAATGAAAAATGGTATGGCTATGCTTATGTGTTTAAACTTGATAAACAACCTTAATTATTTATTATGCTAAAATCCACCCACGCCGATATTTTAAATAAACCTTATGCTCAAATTAAAGACTTAAAACTATATTGCCCAGATGACTTAGAAAATATTAAACACAATCATAAAACCACTTGGCAAGTTTTTAAAGCCTTTAATTTAAAAGTTTATCAAAATTTACCAATGAACTTTGCCAAACCACACATTGAGAATTGGTGCAATGGCTGGGAAATTAGACGGCACTTTTTTGCTTATTATAAATATGATAGCTATCTTGGTAATGCTCCGATTATTGCCCTTATTTTAAATCGGCAAAGGTTGGTTATTTGTTTAACTTGGCATTCTTATAAGGCAAACAGTTCAAACAGCACATTGGAGCAGTTTAATAACTGGATAAATGAGATTGATTGGGCGGAGTTTGATAACTTTTATTTTTGGCATAGCCGTGTTAGTGAATATGGCGATTTTAAACAAGCTCATGAATTTGATGATGAAAAAGTGGAGCTAAATGCAGGCGAATTTTATCGCTTGGGCAAATTTATAGACAAAGACAAGCTGGATGATTTTAGCGATGATGAGCTTGCAGAGTGGGTCGGTCAGACGATTGAGCGGTTAGGCAGAGTGTATGAGTGGTGTCATTAGAGCGTGATGTCATCAAAGAATTTGGCAAAATGCCGATTGACGATAAATAATGCCAAGCCTTCTATCACAAACAATAATGTCATGATTTTAAAGATGAAATTACCAAATTCATTGCCATGTCGTGCCAAATAAGTGCGGCTGTTGTGGTTGGCAGTCTCAGAAAATTCCCAAAATCCCAAAAAATAAATCAACGCCACAACCATAAACAGCCAAAAATAAGACGCTTGACTGGGATTTTCTACTGCTTGGGTTTGTAAGGTGTGACGGTAATGCTTTTTTGTCTTAAACATACAATCCAACC
>NZ_MXAP01000083.1 GCF_002027555.1 Moraxella equi | reverse complement strand
AAAAATTACAACGCATTTTGGCGGAGCAAAAGGGCAGGTTCCCTGTTATATTAAGCTAGGGCGTGCCTACCCTTTATAACACTATTTATGATATAGAACTATTTTAGAAATAAAACCAATCGTTTTTGCATGAAAAAATGGCTAAATCTTGTTTTTCATCGTCAAAAGCTTGTTTGATAGAATGACTATCAAACTTCACTTTTTCCTTGAAAAACGTGCGATTTTTCTCATTTTTCATTGCAAATACCAATATTCAACACGCCCAAGTTTTTCCAATTAAATAGTAATGTTAAGGCACAAAAATGCACTGCGATGTTTATAAATTCCCAAAAAGCCCCGACTGGTATGTCTATATCGCCCGCCCGAATTATCCTGACGACATCGATGAGATTCGTGATTGGCTTGGGGTGTTGCCGTCCGACATACGAGCCAAATTGGGTTTGGGGCAATTTGTCATGCACTTGGATTTGGCAGAACGCACCAAACTTGCCCAAGCGGATATTGAGACAGTCAAAGCCCGCCTTGCCGAACAGGGCTATTATGTGCAAGCTCCGCCAAGCGATGTGCTAGCACAGCAAGCCTTAGCCCGTGCCAAAGCCTTGCAAGATAAAAAGTATGACTGATGACGATAATGACGGCATTTGAGTGAAAATTTGTGAAGTTTGGCAAAAAATATGCTAAAATAGGACGATTATTTTTGTGATTGATAAATTATGGATTGGCTAAAAAATCTTGTCAAAAGTCTGCCACTTGATACCATTAGCGAGTACATTGCCGAGCTTGTGATTTGGTGGTCACATCTCGTCAAGGACGTGCCAGATAATGATTTGCCGTTTTTGGCGTATGTCGGTGCGTCTATTTTAGTGCTACTTTTGCTTATCTTTGTGGTGCGTGTTATTCCACGCCCCATTGGTGGTATGTTGTGGGTATTGGCGGTGGCGGTACTTTTGACCCCTGGTGATACACTGACAGGTGCAGGACAGATTGCTCCTGCGGTGGCGGGCGTGGCTCACAGTGCCTTGATGGGCGACATGTCGGGGGCGATCAGTGCCTTTTTGCCGATTTTGGCGGTGTTTATCGTCCTGCTCTTTGTCGGGGCGATTTGGCAGATTTTGCGTGGTGTGATAGAAGTGAACATCACCAAAGCCAAAGAAAAAACACGCATTCAAGAACAAAAGCGACTGCTTGAAGAAGCCGACAAAAACGCCCAAAAATCTTAAATTCCCCTTTTATCTATAAAAAAGTTCGTGTATAATAGCGAACTTTGTTAAATGATTGGTTTATATCAATCAATTTTCAATCTCCTTGCTGTTATCTGTGATAATGGCTGTTTTAATCCGTAGGGAGTCCTTATGAGACATTATGAAGTGGTGCTACTGGTACACCCAGACCAAAGCAACCAAGTTGCCGACATGGTAACTAAATACCGTTCTATCGTCGAAGAAAATGGCGGTAACAACCACCGTCTAGAAGACTGGGGTCGTCGTCAATTGGCATACCCAATCAACAAAATCCACAAAGCTCATTATGTTCTTTTGAACATCGAATGTAATGATGAGACTTTGGCTCAACTAGAAGAATTGTTCCGTTACAATGACGCTATTTTGCGTAGCCTAGTTATTCGCCGTGATGAAGCGATTACCGAGCAATCGCCTTTGGCAAAAGAAGCCGAAGACAAGCGTACTCGCAAAGCCAACCGCCGTAATGATGTCCGCACTCAGGAGACTGAGAGCGAAGACAATGCAAGCGAATAATTAAGGAGATAACTCATGGCACGTTTCTATCGTCGTCGTAAATTCTGCCGTTTCACCGCAGAAGGCATTACCCACATCGATTATAAAGATGTAGAACTTCTAAAACAATACATCAGCGAAAATGGCAAAATCACCCCAAGCCGTATCACTGGTACTTCTACCAAGTACCAACGCCAGCTTGCTGTTGCCATCAAACAAGCTCGTTATTTGGCTCTATTGCCATATACCGACAACCACAAGTAATTAGGAGACCATCATGCAAGTTATTCTATTACAGCGTGTCGTTAATCTTGGTAAACTTGGCGAGACTGTTGATGTAAAAGCAGGTTACGGTCGTAACTTCCTAATCCCACAAGGTAAGGCACTGCCTGCCAACGAAGCAAACATTGCTAAGTTTGAAGCACGTCGTGCCGAGCTAGAAGCACAAGAAGCCAAAGAACTACAAGAAGCCCAAAAACGTGCTGATGCTCTATCAGACGTGAATGTCATCATGCGTGCCAAAGCAGGCGATGAAGGTAAACTATTTGGTTCTATCGGTACTCGTGACATCGCTGACGCACTGACCGCTTCTGGCTTGCCAGTTGACCGTGCAGAAGTGAAGTTGCCAGAAGGTACACTACGTCAAGTGGGCGAATACAAAGTTACCATTCAGCTACACCATGACATCACTGCTGATATTTTGGTGACCATTTTGTCAGAAGACGGTGAAAACAAAACTGATGAAGATGATGAGTAATTAATCATTAATCATCATTTAGAAGATAACCCCCGAACTGCCTAGTTTGGGGGTTTTATTTTGACTTAATGAATTATCCGTCAAACAAATCAAGCTGTTCTACCATGTTATCAAGATGAGTTAGATTTGAGAACGTAACTCCGACCAAGCGAATTGGGAGTTCTCTGGGAATGTGGTGAAATAAATCAGTCAGATAAGGTTTGACGCCGCCACTGTGCTTAAAAGGGGATTTGACAGAGACCGAGCGTGTAATTTGGCTAAAATCGCTGTATTTGATTTTTAAGGTGACAGTATGGGCGGTCAATTCTCGTTTGATAAGGTCGGCAAAGGCACTCTCATTTTCCCCGAAAATCTGAGCTAGGATAAAATCATCATCATTAGAATTGTGCAAAAAAGTAATCTCTGTGCCGATGGATTTACGCACACGTTCGGGTTTGACCGCTCGCTTATCCTTGCCGTGAGCAATGTCATGATAAAACTGCCCCCGCTTGTTGCCAAACAGTTGAACCAGCTCATCAAGTGGGAGTTTACGAAGCTCGCCCCCTGTACTGACTCCCATCTCATGCAGGCGTTTGGCACTTGCCTTGCCGATACCAAAAAACCGCTCAATGGCTAACTCTGACAAAAACTCATCCGCCATGTCAGGCGTGATGACGGCAATACCGTTAGGCTTATTGATGTCGCTTGCGATTTTGGCAAGCATTTTGTTAAAAGACACTCCTGCTGATGCCGTCAGTCCCGTCTCATCAAAAATCGCCTGACGGAGCCAGTTTGCCATGAGTGTGGCTGACCCACCACAATGGGGCTGACCTGTGACGTCCAGATAGGCTTCATCGAGCGATAATGGCTCGACAAGGTCGGTTAGCCGTCCCATGATGTCTCGAATCTGGGTGCTGATATCACGATAAACATCAAAACGGGGGCGAACAAAAATGGCGTGGGGACAGCGTTTTTTGGCTTCATAACAGCTCATCGCCGAATGTACGCCAAAGGAGCGAATCTCATAACTTGCCGCCGCGACCACACCACGTCCATTGGGGTCACCGCCCACCACAAGGGGCTTGCCACGATAGGCAGGGTTATCCCTTTGCTCAACGCTGGCAAAAAAAGCGTCCATGTCTAGGTGGATGATTTTACGAATAGAGCTCATGATAAAAAGGCTAAGTGAAACTTAGCCAAGGATGCGAAAGTCAAAACATTACGCCAAAACCGCCCCCGTCACCATACTATCAGGCAGTAGCACAACGGTTAATTGTCCGTCTTTTTCTGCCGATAAAATCATGCCCTCACTTACGCCAAATTTCATCTTGCGTGGGGCAAGGTTGGTAACGCAAATCACCGTTTTACCTTGTAACTCTTCTGGTTTGTAAAACTTAGCAATACCGCTAAATACATTGCGAGTTTGCTTTTCGCCTTGTTCATCAGTATCGCCCACATCAAGGGTAAATTGCAAGAGTTTATCCGCCCCTTCAACGTGATTGCATTCTAGTACTTTGGCGACTTTCATTTCAACTTTGGCAAAATCATCAATGCCGATAAAGGCATTTTGGTCGGTATTTTCCACAGGCTTATTCTCTTTTTTGGATTTTTGGGCTTTTTTGGTGTCGGTGGGTTGCAGGTTTTCTTTTGAGTCATCAACGATGGCTTGCACCTTTTTGGGGTCAATGCGTTGCAAAAGGGGCTTAAACTCATTGATAGAATGCGTTAGGACGTGAAAGCGTTCATCAAAATTCATGCTATCCACATTCAAAAATTCTTTGGACTGTTCGGCAAGTGTCGGTAGCACAGGCGACAGATAAACCATGATTTTGTGAAATAGGTTTAGCCCCACAGAGCAGACGTCTTGGACGTCCTTACTGTTTGGGTTTTCTTTGGCAACCGCCCACGGTTTTTTGTCGTCAATGTACTGATTGGCGAGGTCGGCAAGTGCCATAATCTCACGAATGGCGGTGCTAAATTCACGGCTTTCGTAGTGCTTGATGATACTGTCGCCAGCTTGGATAAATTTGTTTACCAATTCAGGCTCCGTGCAAGTGGCGGAGAGTTTATTATCAAATTGGGTATTGATAAATTTAGCACAACGACTGGCGATGTTTACGACTTTACCGACAAGGTCTGAGTTTACTTTGGCGATAAAATCATCAAGATTTAAATCACTGTCTTCTACTTTATCAGACAATTTAGACGCAAAATAATAACGCAAATATTCAGGATTTAGGTGGTTCAGATACGTTTCGGCTTTGATGAATGTGCCACGAGATTTGCTCATTTTTTCGCCATTGACGGTCAAAAAGCCATTGACAAATAGGCTTGTGGGCGTGCGATAATTTGCCCCAGAGAGCATGGCAGGCCAAAACAGGGCATGGAAATAAACAATGTCTTTGCCAATAAAATGATACACTTCGGCGGTGCTGTCGGGACTCCAATAATCATCAAATGACACATCAGGGCGGTGGGCGGTCAAGTAGTTTTCAAAACTTGCCATATAGCCAATCGGTGCGTCCACCCACACATAAAAATATTTGTCGTCCGTGTCAGGGATTTTAAAGCCAAAATACGAAGCGTCTCGGCTGATGTCCCAGTCGGCAAGCCCAGCCTCAAACCATTCGTCCAATTTGTTGGCGATAGAGACAGGCAGTCGCCCTTCATCCCGTGTCCATTTTTGCAAAAATTCGGTGAAGTTTGGCAGTTTAAAAAAGTAATGGTCGGACGTTTTTTCCACAGGCGTTGCACCGCTTAGGGTGGAGCGTGGATTGATAAGTTCGGTGGCGTTGTAGGTTGTGCCACACACTTCGCACGAGTCGCCATATTGGTCGTCCGCTTTGCATTTGGGGCAGGTGCCTTTGATAAAGCGGTCGGATAGGAACATCTCTTTTTCGGGGTCAAACAGCTGAGTTACGGGCTTGACGGCAATGTTGCCTGCCTTGTGATTGGCAAGGTAAATCGCTTCGCTGTGCTTGCGGTTGGTCTCGCTATGCGTGCTGTCGTAGTGGTCAAAAGACACGCCAAAGCCAGCGAAATCTCGTTCATGCTCTACTTGCACACCTTTGATTTGCTCTTCGGGCGTGATACCGTTTGCTTCGGCACGGAGCATAATCGCCGTTCCGTGAGCGTCATCGGCACAGACATAAATCACGTCATGCCCCATAGACCGCATGGCACGCACCCAAATATCGGCTTGGATATAG
This sequence comes from Moraxella equi, assembly GCF_002027555.1. GTDB lineage: Bacteria > Pseudomonadota > Gammaproteobacteria > Pseudomonadales > Moraxellaceae > Moraxella > Moraxella equi. The sequence continues at coordinate 22,001 of NZ_MXAP01000083.1, read as the reverse complement.
CCCAAAAGGTGCCCCATGTGGATAGAGCCGTTGGCGTAGGGTAGAGCGTTGGTAACAAGAATTTGGCGTTTGGCTGTCATGATGTACCTGTTTTGAAAATGATAAAATGGAGATTATTATAGCGTAAAAGCCGTGATAAAACCATGACAAAATCGGGTATAATGGGGCAAATTTTGGGGGCAGTCCTATGCAAAAGATTATTTCACTAAAACAAGAATTACTGGATGTTATCGATAGTATCACGCCAATCATGTTCTTTTGGTTAAATGCAGTGGTGTGGTCGTTACTGCTGATTTGTGGGTATTTGCTATTGGGTTTTTGGCAGATATTCATCATAATCATCATGGCGGTGTTGATTTTATCTTCGGTATATCATTACAGAAATCCGCCCATTAGAAATAATCAATTTATCTTTACCACGCCCATTTTTGCTTTGGCATATGGCTTTGTCATTAATTCAGGCATATTATTCCAAGATGACTTTATTACAGACAAATCACAATTATCCAGCGTTACTGCCACCGTACCTGCCGAATATGAATATGTGCGAATAGGTGGTGGTAAATACTCTCGCACGCATCATTATTTTGTCATTGGCGATATTAAATTACACTGCTCTGATGATAATTATGATGAATGTGAAAAAGCGTATGCCTACAAAGACCAAACAGCAACGGTATTATATGCTGATGGGCTATTATATGATATGGAAGTGGACGGAAAAAAGATATATGAATTTAATGAACAACTTGCCAAATTCCAACATGACAGACAAAAGAAAATCTATGAATTTATCACGTCATTGGTATTATTTGGTATTCCGTCTTTGGTGTTTTTCTTTTTAAATAAACGGGTCATTCGAGATATTGAAATCATCGAAGATGATAAAAAAGAAAAAACCAAAAAACCTTTAAATATTAAATTTAAAAATGCCAATAATACCGAAAAATCAGCAGATGACACAAGGCAACACGATTTGGGTCATAATAGATTTAATAAAAAGAATGCCGATTATAAACAGCGATTACATGACAAATTATCCGCTCAAAGATTAAAACAACAGCAAATCAAGGCACGCATTGGCGGGGGTGGTATTGCTTGGTCGATGTTATGTATTTTATTGGCGGTGGTAACATTTTTATTGGCTTTTGTGATGCTTTTTATGGATTCTTATGTGGGCGTGGTTATCTATCTATTATTGATGGTGGGTTTTGCTTATTTAACAAAGTTACCCAGCAGGCACACCAAAGCAGAAGTGGATGATTATTATGAAATGAGTGAATATGAAGAATTGGCGGATTTGGAAGAATATGATTTAACAGGTATTTATCATTATATTAGTGTGATTGGCTGGTTCGGGCTGTATATATTTTCTCCGATTGCGTTATTTTTATTGGTTTTTGTTTTTGAATATATTAAGAGCGGTGATATTAATGTGGCGATTGTGGTGGGGGTTTTTGTGTTATTATTGGTGGGTATACTTTATGGGATTATCAAAAGGGCAAAAAATATGAGAGATTGGGCGCTCGAATAAATTAAAATAAATTAATTTAGAATAAAATAAGGGCGGTGATCATATCGCCCTTATTTTTAAATCGCCTTTATCTTTAAGTCATCTTTAATTTATTAAATGAATTTATACAAATTTTAAATGTCCGCCTTTTTTGGGTGGTTCGTCATCGTTAGTGTCGTCTATATCATCAGGGTCATCGGGTGGGGTGTAGCCGTCATATTCGCTGGGGTCAAAGAAAAAGCCTTCACTGGGGTCTTCTTTGGCATAAATACCAACCACTGCCTGCATGGGTATCCAGATGTCTTTTGAGACACCGCCAAATCGCCCTTGAAATGATAAGCCATCATTGTCAATCAAGAGATTATTGGTGGCTTGGTAAGATATGGCAAGCACCAATCTGCCGTCTTGAGCGTACTCGGTGGGGGCGAGTAGCTGGGGGTGGGTGGCGTCCGTCATGAGATATGGGGTAAAGCCGTTGTCTGTTAGCCATTCATGCATGGCACGAACGAAGTAAGGGCGTTTTGGGGTAAGCATGGTTATCTCCTTGTTGTTGGTTAAAGTAAATTGATGAATGTTAAATTATTAAAAATCATCATTGCTATAAACAGCAGGGGTGATGAGTGTCTTTTGAAAACTTGCCCTTGCCGATAGGCGGGCTTGATATGCCAGTAATGGTTTACACAGTTTGGTAGGTAAATGAATACCTAGTGTCGGCAAACGGTGCAAAAGTGGCAATAATAACACATCACACAGCCCAAACTCATCTTGCATAAAATAGTCATGACGAGCAAATAGGGGCGAGAGCGTGATGAGCGAATCGGTCAAGGTTTTTTTGGCGTGGGTCGCTCCTGCTGGGTTAAAGCTGTCGGGATGAGTCATCAAAATCCGCCCAAGCGAGAGCTAGTCTTGACGCAGTCGCCAAGCCAACTGACGCACTTTTGCTCGCTCTTTGGGGGTGGGTGGCAGGAGTTTATTGGCACCGTGCCGTTCTTCTAGATATTCAAAAATCACCATCAGCTCATATAATGCCAAATCCCGTCCTACAAGTACAGGTAGGGTGTTGTAAGGGTTTAGCTCGGCAAGATATTCGGGTCGCTCATCAGGCAGGTAGGCGAATTGATGATTCACGCCTTTTTCTTCTAGTAAAAACCGCACCACATGGCTGTCATAGCCATCGTCACCATAGAGTAGAAACTGGGTGGGTAAAAGATGAGAAAAATCTGCCATGATATGAATGAGTCTGTTTTTGGGTGTTAAGTGTAACAAAAATTTTGGTAAAAGTGTGTAAATTTTGTCAATAAAAAAGACCGATGTGTATCGGTCTTTTTGGTCAGTGCTGGCTTATTTGACGTCTTTCCAGAATTCTTTGTTAAGTAGATATACTGGAATGAGTAGCACAAGTAAGAACAGTAGTACGAATGCACCATAGACTTTACGTTCATGACGGACAGGCTCTGCCATCCATGCCATGAAGTTCACTAGGTCGCCCACACGAGCTTCATACTCTTCTTTACCAAGCTCTTTTTGCATGTTGTGTAGCACATGGGGCATGGCAGCATTGACAAGCACTAGGTTGTTAGAACCCCAAGGACGGCTCGGGTCTTCGTAGAATGACAGTAGGTAAGTATATACCCAGTCATCACCACGCAGACGAGTTTCTAGCGATAAATCTGGCGGTGCAGCACCAAACCATAGAGCCTGAGTATCAAGGTCAATCTCAGCAGTAATATGGTCACCGATTTGGTCGGTGGTTACCATGAGATATTTTTCCATAAGCTCTGGTGGGATTTCCAAGTCCTTGGCAATGCGTGAATGACGCACATACTGGGCTGAGTGACAGCCCACACAGTAGTTCATGAACGTCTGAGCACCGCGTTGTAGCGAGCCTTTATTGGTTAGGTCAATGGGGGCTTTGCTACATTCTAGGGTAACTTTGGTGCCATCGGCTTCGGTGAATTCACCACAGCCGTGACCGCCTGCCGCTAGGGCAGAAGATGTTGCCATCATGCCACCTGCAAGCAGGAGACTGGCACCAAGCGATTTTAGAGTAAATGCTTTCATTAGTGACCTCCTCCTGTAACACGTTCTGGCGGTTGCTTGCACGTTTCCATGGACGTGTAGAACGGCATAAGAATGAAGTACAAGAAGTATAAAATAGTACAAATACGAGCAACTAGCGTACCTGTTGGTGTGGAAGAAACCCCGCCAAGATAACCTAAGATTAGGAAGCTAACCACAAAGACAGCTAGGGCAATCTTAGATAAAATGCCTTTATAGCGGATAGATTTCACAGGCGATTTGTCAAGCCATGGCATGACAAACAAGATGGCAATCGCACCAAACATCACAATCACACCTGGTAGAGCAGAGCCGAACATGGATGGCGTGGCACGAAGCATGGCATAAAATGGCATGTAGTACCAAACAGGAGCGATGTGAGCAGGTGTTTTTAGAGCGTTGGCAACTTCAAAGTTGGGTTTTTCTAGGAAATAACCACCACCTTCTGGGGCGAAGAATACCACGGCAAAGAAGCACATAAAGAACACCACGATACCCACCATGTCATGCACGGTATAGTAAGGGTGGAAGGGTACGCCATCTAGTGGTACGCCATTTTTATCTTTAAGTTTCTTAATTTCGATACCGTCTGGGTTATTAGAGCCGACATGGTGCAGAGCAACCAAGTGCATGAAAACTAGACCAACCAATACCAAAGGAATTGCCACAACATGCAGGGCAAAGAAACGGTTTAGGGTAATGCCTGAGATGATGTAGTCGCCTTTGACCCATTCAGCCAGACCGTCACCGATAAAAGGAATGGCAGCAGGTAGGTTTAGAATAACCTGAGCACCCCAGAATGACATGTTGCCCCAAGGCAGTAGATAACCAAAGAAACCTTCTGCCATGAGACACAGATAAATCGCCATACCGATAATCCAAACAAGCTCACGGGGCTTCTTGTATGAACCATACATCAGACCACGGAACATGTGTAGATAGACAACCACGAAGAAAGCGGATGCCCCTGTGGAGTGCATGTAGCGAATGAGCCAACCACCTTTGACATCACGCATGATGTATTCAAGTGAAGCAAATGCTCCTTCGGCACTGGGGTTGAACATCATGGTTAGCCAAATGCCCGTAACGAGCTGGTTTACCAAGACCACCATGGACAACACGCCAAAGAAATACCAAAAGTTAAAGTTCTTTGGTGCGTAGTATTTGGACATATGGTATTCATAAGTCTCTGTCGCAGGAAAGCGAGCATCGACCCAACCCATAAATTTCTTAGCAATACTCATGATTATGCCTCCCCAACGGTCAAGATGGTGTCTTCAATCTTGTAGATAGGTACAGGTAGGTTCAAAGGTGCAGGCATGCTACTATAAACACGACCAGCTAAGTCGTACATAGAACCATGACAGGGGCAGAAGAAACCACCCATCCAGTCAGCACCACCTAAGTCCGCCACACCAACTTCGGGTCGGAACATGGGAGCACAACCTAAATGCGTACACACGCCCTCAACAACCAATATCTCAGGCTGAATGGAGCGTGTTTCGTTTTTGCAGTTGTCAGGTTGTACAGACGCGTTGGACTCAGGGTCGGCAAGCTTGGGAGCTACCTTGCTTAGGTTGGCAAGCATCTCTTCGGTACGTTTGACGACAAAGATAGGTTTGCCACGGTATTTTAACGTAATCATCTGCCCATTTTCGATGCTGGCGGTATCGGTAACAACGGCGGCACCAGCAGCTTCCGCTTTGGCACTTGGATACCAAGAACGCACAAATGGGGTGGCTATTGCACCGACACCAACCGCACCAACGGCAGCAGTGGACGCAATCAGGACTCTACGGCGTTTAACATTCACGCCTTCGGCATGGCTCATTAAAACTTCCTCCAGAAAATGAATGGGGGTTATCCCATACTGGGTGTGTGGTTATGATAAAACAGTTTTATCATAACCGCATTTGCTGTGCCTATTTTTCTAAACATGACTATTTTAAGCTATTTTTGTAATAAAATAAATCGTTCTTTTACAAAGTTGTGAAAAAAATCCATAAAAATTGTCATGAATTTACAAAAAAGTTTAAAATTGTATAAAAGTTAGACAAGACCCACTAAAATACTCAGCTTTATTTGCAACTCTATGTAAATTTTTGTTACTATTGATTAAAATAAAGAATCTATGTCATACATTAATAACAAGATTTTTTATCAATTGTGAATTTATCTAATAATGAAAAATCTATGTCAAGTTAAGTTATTTTAATCAAGAATAACGCATATAAAAAAACTCTCGAAGTTCGAGAGTTTTGTGAAAACGCAAAAATTAACGTTTTGAGAATTGTGGGCGTTTACGAGCTTTGCGTAGACCCAATTTCTTACGTTCAACTTCACGAGCGTCACGAGTTACAAAGCCAGCTGCTTTTAGGGCAGGTTTTAGCGTTTCGTCTGACTCAATCAAAGCACGAGTAATGCCGTGACGGATAGCACCTGCTTGACCGCTTGCACCACCACCAGTAACGGTGATGTATAGGTCATATTTGTCAGCAGATTCTAGAAGTTCTAGGGGCTGACGTACAACCATGCGAGAAGTCTCACGACCAAAGTATTCGTCTAGGCTCTTGCCATTGATGACGATGTTACCAGTGCCTTTTGATAAGAAGACACGAGCGGTAGAAGTCTTACGACGACCTGTTCCGTAATTCTTTTCCATAGTGTATCTCCTTAGATGTCTAGTACTTTTGGGGCTTGGGCGGTATGTGGGTGTTCGCTCCCTGCATACAGTTTTAGCTTTTTAATCATCGCATAGCCCAAAGGACCTTTTGGTAGCATGCCTTTAACGGCTTTGTGTAGCACGTCTTCTGGCTTGTGAGCAAGAAGTTTGGTAAAGTTGGTCTCTTTGATACCGCCAGGATAGCCTGTGTGGCGATAGTATTTTTTGTCCTGAGCTTTTTTGCCAGTAACAGCGATTTTGTCAGCATTGATGACGATGATGTAATCACCAGTATCAACGTGGGGGGTGTACGATGGCTTATGTTTACCACGTAGACGAGAAGCAATCTCGGAGGCTAGGCGACCTAGTGTTTTGCCTTCTGCGTCCACGACATACCAGTCATGTACAACCTCAGCGGGTTTGGCGCTAATAGTAGTAGTCATATAAAACCTATTTAGTTACGTTTGAGAGTTGAACAAATAAAAAAGCCCAAAGGCTTGATTTTACTTGCTTTGTGAGTTGGGAAACGAAGGGCTCTCAAAAAACAGCGATCATTATAACTAATCAAACACAAAAAAGCAATGAAAATTTGAGATGAATTTACAAAATAAACAATGATAAATACGCCACGATAAAAGCCATTTAAATTGGGGAAAAATGGCAGAATGGGACTTTAAAATTTTATCAAATTTTCATAAAATGATGATAAGATAGATGATGTTGTTTTATTATTTTAAAAAGTTTATTTTTAAAAAGTTAAAAGGAGACACCATGACCGCACCACACGCCCCAAAGACCGCCAAGCAAATCAGCAAGCCCAACGCCATCACGCACCAAAATGCTGACACCGCTCCTAGTATTGAAAACCAAGCCATGCAAAGTGTGCTCGGGCAGACCCCTGCACCGACGGATTTGCACCACATTGAACAAATTATTGATGAATCAGGCAATTTTACCCCTGACTGCTTTATCAATCGTGATTTGTCCACGCTACGGTTTCAGCTTCGGGTGCTGGCTCAGGCGACCAATCCACGCCATCCGCTGTTGGAGCGTATGTTCTTTTTGACTATTTTTTCATCAAATATGGATGAGTTTTTTGAAATTCGGGTGGCAGGGCTTATCCAAAAAATGAAAAATGGCGATAAGTCAAGCAGTCTGGACGGGCGAAAACCATCCGAGCTACTGGCGGAGATTAGTCAAGTGGCACACCGTGCGGTCGAAGAGCAGTACCGCATCTTAAATGAAGACATCTTGCCTGAGCTTGCCAAATCGGACATCCGCTATCTTAAACGTCATGAGCTGACCGATGCCCAAAAGGCGTGGATGCGGGAGTACTTTTTTAATCAAGTGTTGCCTGTCTTAACCCCTATTAGCATTGACCCTGCTCATCCATTTCCCCGAGTGGTCAATAAGTCCTTGAATTTTATCGTCAGTCTAGAAGGTAAAGATGCCTTTGGGCGGGATTTGTCGCTTGCCATCGTGCCTGCCCCACGTTCACTGCCTCGTGTGATACGTCTGCCCGATGAGCTGACAGGGGGCAAAGACCACCATATCATGCTCTCAGCGGTGATTCATGAGCATGTGGGCGAGCTGTTTTTGGGCATGAAAGTCACGGGTTGTCATCAATTTAGACTGACTCGTAATGCCGACCTTGATGTGTCCGATGATGTCGAAGACCTAGCTAAGGCGTTAGAAGGTGAGCTTGATAACCGCCGTTTTGGGCATAAGGTGCGTCTAGAAGTAAGTACCAACTGTCCCAAAGAGCTGTATGAGTTACTGTTAAAAGAGTTTGAGCTTGATGAGTCGCAGCTTTATCGGGTCAATGGTCCTGTGAACCTGACTCGCATGCTGACAAGTTTTGATAAGCCTGAGTTAAAATTTACCCCATTTACGCACGCCATCCCCAAGCCATTTAAGGGCATGGAGACGGTCAAAGTCGCCAAAGACAACACGTCCATGTTTAATGTCATGAAAAACAAAGACGTGCTGGTACACCATCCCTTTGATGCGTTCACACCTGTGGTCAATCTCTTGTGGCAGGCGGCGAACGACCCTGATGTACTTGCCATCAAACAGACCATTTATCGCTCTGGCACCAACTCAGAGATTGTCCAAGCCCTAGCCGCTGCTGCTCGTAACGGCAAAGAAGTGACCGCCGTCATCGAACTGCGTGCCAGATTTGATGAAGCCAGTAACATCGCTGTCGCCAATATGCTGACCGACGCCGGAGCCATTGTGGTATATGGCGTGGTCGGTTACAAGACACACGCCAAGCTCATGCTCATCGTGCGTCGAGAAGACGGCAAAATCCGCCGTTATGCTCATCTAGGCACGGGCAACTATCACGCTGGCAATGCCAAAGCCTATACCGACTATGGGCTGTTTACCGCTCACGAAGAGATTTGTGCCGATGTGGCAGGCGTGTTCGGACAGCTCACAGGCATGGGCAGACCATTGCCATCCCATCACATCATGCACGCACCTTTTACCCTGCATGATGGACTGATACGCCTCATCGATGATGAGATTAATCACGTCAAAAACGGTAAAAAAGGGCGTATCATCCTAAAATGTAACGCCATCACCGAGCGTGGTATCATCAACAAGCTCTATGAAGCAAGTCGTGCAGGGGTAGAGATTGACCTGATTATCCGTTCCATTTGCTGTCTGCGTCCACAGGTCAAGGACTTGTCCGAGCATATCCGTGTACGCTCTATCGTGGGGCGGTTCTTGGAGCATACCCGTGTCTATTATTTTTATAATGATGGCGATGAAAAGCTCTACTGTTCGAGTGCTGACTTGATGGACAGAAACCTGCTGCACCGTGTGGAAGTGGCGTTTCCGATTTTGGATGAGAGACTCTTTAAACGCATTTATGAAGATGGGCTGATAAACTACCTTGGCGATAACGTGCAGGCGTGGGAGCTTGATGGGCGTGGCGAGTGGAATCAAGTCCATCATGATAAAGACGGCACGGACATTCACGACGCTCAGCAGTGCCTATTAGAAAAAATCTGCGAGCGTGCCTGATGGGTTGTTATTGTGGCTCGGGCAACCCTTATGCAGTGTGCTGTCAGCCTTATCATGACGGTACGCCTGCCCCTACTGCCGAGCATCTTATGCAATCAAGGTTTGGCTCTTTTTATCTAAAAAACGTGGACTATATCATCGCCACAACCGTTCCAAGCCAGCAAGATAGGCTTGACAAATCCGCCTTACAAGCATGGGCGGACGGCATGAACTGGACACGCCTTGACGTGATAAGCCATAACAAAATCGGCAAACGCCACGCCCAAGTGCATTTTAAGGCCTATTTTGACAATGGCGATGGCGAGCAGGCGCATGATGAATTGTCCGCTTTTGTCAAAATAGGCGAGCGGTGGTATTTTCTTGACCCAACCGTGCCTGTTATGCTGACCAACAAACAGCCGTGCCTTTGTGGTAGTGGCGAGAAGTTTAAGGCGTGTTGTGGGAAGTTTTTGCTTTAGCTACCAAAATGGAGTGTATAGGGGCAATTTATTCGCCCAAAAATCAACGCTTTATCATGGGGCAAATTGCCATTTGCCCCTACAAATTTTGCCAAGAGTATTGAACTTATTACATTGCATCAAAAATTATGAAAGATGAAATTTATGAAACCTATAAAGATTGGGACATGAGCCACGCAAAACGCAATCACGCCAATCCCAAAATGAGCCGATTTTTACAGGCAAAACAGGATCATGACAGCGACATTACCGCTTTACTTGATAATGATGTGTTGGAGCTTATCAAACAGCACGCCCACAATCAAAAAGACCGAGAACGTCTAAATGCCGTAATACGTTTATTGTTTGCATGATTTTTGGTGCGTTATGGAAAGCTTTTTTTAAACCAACAAAAAGGTGTATAATACGCCTTTTTCTTTTGCCGAATTTTTATAAAATATATTGTTAAACTCGACCCTGAAATCATGATGAAAAGCGACACCGTGCGTAAACGCTTTGTCAAGATTTTGGCAGGAAATTTGCGTAATGTCCTAAAACCCCTTGATGAGACGGCAGTTGTGGTTCAGCATTGGGACTATATTGAAGTGCGTCATCGCAATGAGTCGGCACGCCCCATATTGCTTGACAAATTGCAATGCACCTCAGGCATTCATCATATTCTAGAAGTCGAAGAATCGCCTTTTGCCGATTTGCATGACATTTTTGAGCAGACCTTGCCTAAGGTAAGAGAAAGCCTTGAAAACAAGAGCTTTTGCGTGCGAGTCAAAAGACGTGCCACGCACCCATTTACGTCCATGGACATCGCCAAATATGTGGGCGGTGGGCTAAATTAGGCGATAGCCAGTGCTAAGGTGCAACTTAAAAACCCTGATATTACCGTCAAAATTGAGATTGAACACGACAAAATGCTCTTTATCAAGGTACGCCATGACGGCATGGACGGATTTCCCATGAGCACCCAAGAAGACGTGTTGTCGCTTATCTCGGGTGAGTTTGATGCGGGCGTGGCAAGCTATGAGTTTATCAGACGTGGCAGTCGGGTGTATTATTTGTTCTTTAACATGGGCGGTCGCACGCATGAGATTGGCACCAAACAAATGGCGTACGAGCTGTGGGAGCGTTACAGTTCATCGCATAAGGTACGCTTTACTACGGTGGATTTTGAACCTGTGGTGGGCGAGATTTTGACTAAGATTGATGATGGTCAAATGGGCGTGGTCTTAAAGCGAATGATGATGCGTGTGGCAAGCGTGATTGCCCAAAAAAACCGCATCGAAGCGGTGGTAACGGGCGAAGCCTTGGGGTAAGTGGCAAGCCAAACGCTCACCAACCTTGCCATGATAGATAAGGCAAGCGATGTGCTGGTGTTACGCCCACTCATCACCAAAGATAAGGCGGACATCATCGCCACCGCTGAAAAAATCGGCACGGCAGACATCGCCAAGTCCATGCCTGAGTTTTGTGGGGTCATCTCAAAAAGCCCCACGGTCAAGGCGGTGGAGCATAAACTCATCGCCACCGAGAGTGAGTTTGATTTTGGCGTATTGCAACACGCCATTGACGCCGCCATAACCATTGACATTCGCACGATAAAAGACCAAGCAAGCGACACCCATGCCATTGATACGGCAAGTGCCATTGGCAAAGATGATATAGTGATTGACATTCGGGCGACAGACGAGACGGACGATGACCCACTTGGCATACCGCATATTTGCATTCCGTTTTATAAACTTGCCACAGAATTTGACAAATTGGATAAAACCAAAACTTATCTTTTGTACTGCAAAAAAGGCGTAATGAGCGGTTTGCAAGCGGTGTATTTAAAGGATAAGGGTTATGATAATGTTAAGGTGTTAAAATTATCATAGCATTTGATGTTATTGTAAAAACGGTAAATGTCATGTTTGCCGTTTTTATTTTATCCACAGGGCGGTCATCATGTCATGAGCGTGAAACATGATTGTCATATTGAAAGATTTGCCAAAAATTTATGATGTAAGTTATTGATTTTAAATAGAAAAAAATCTGATAAAAACTGTATAAATTTTATCCAATCAACTGCCATTGCCGATTAATCATGGCGTAACGCCCTAAATTTTAAAGTTATCCACAGGCTTATCCACAGATTTTGGGGAAAAGTGGGGGAAAGATGGAGAGATGGCAGGGGATTTTTAAAAATGTGATAAAAATCAGAAGTTTGGGATGATGTTTTAGAGTGCAAAACAATTATTTTAATGTTAAATGAGATTTATTCTTGACGATGTTTCACGGCTCTGTGGTGGCTTAAAATAATAATGGATGAAAAGTGGCGAACAAATCACAACAAAACAACAGCGACCAAACAGCAGGAGTGTGCTACAATAATTTGATAAACATTATTTATTAAAGTGTTAAAGGAAAAATTATGTCTTACGCCAAACCTGCCAAATCCTTACTTTTTAGTATCATCGCCTTGTCCGCCCTGAGTGCTTGTACTGCCACGCCCACGCCCACAAACGGCACAGCACCGACAACCGTCAGCCAAATTCGCCTTGATGACTATCTGGGCAGATGGTATGAAATCGGACGCTTGCCCATGTCATTTCAGGACAAATGCACCCATAACGTCACCGCCACATACAGCCTAAAAGACAACGGCAAAATCAACGTCCTAAACGCCTGTGCCACCAAAGATGGCATGACATCGGTCAATGGCGAAGCGTACGCCACCGATGAGACTAATGCCAAACTGCGAGTGAGCTTTTTACCCAGTTTTCTAAAAAAATTACCCATCGGCAAAGCCAATTATTGGGTGCTGGCAAGCGACCAAGACACAAGCGGACGCTACACATCTGCCCTAGTCGGCACGCCCAACCATAAATATCTGTGGGTGCTGTCTCGCACGCCCACGCTGGACGATGCCACTTATGAGCGGTATCTGGGCATTGCCAAGCAAAACGGCTATGAGCTTAGTAAGTTTACCAAAACGCCACAGAAATAAGATGATTAAAAAAGAAGGTTTGGTTGGTTTATATACCCAAGAAACTTTAAAATTGCTACAAATGCAATGATGTTTGGATGTAGGGGCGTGCTGTACACGCCTATAAAACTGATAGTATTAAAGGACGTGCAGAGCCAGTCTCTACACACCTGTGGTAAGTATCAAGTTTGTTAGATGTATTCTTTGAGCGTCTTTTTAAACATCTTTATCAAGCACCATTAAGGAACCCCATGCACCACGTTTTTGGACATACATCCCCCGACACGGACGCTTTTGTCTCGGCATTTGCGTTTGCCCATTGGCTAAATGCCCAAGGCATATCAGCACAGGCATACCGTCTGGGCGAGCCGAACCTTGAAACGGCATTTGTGCTTGCCCGTTGGTTTGGATGTTACCCTAATGATGAGTTGCCCGCCAAGCTCCTGCCGTATCTAGACCCAAATCGCCCGACCGACATTGTGGAACGGGGCGATAAAGTGGCATTGACCGACCATAACGAACCTGCCCAGTCCATCAAGGGTTTGACGGAGTTTGATATCCGCTACGTCATCGACCATCATAAGCTCGGACTGACCACGCCCACCCCTGCTTATGTGCGTATCCATCCTGTGGGCTGTACTTGCACCATTTTGTATGAGATGTTTACCCAAAAGGGCGTGGACATCACCGCAAGCATGGCGTGGCTCATGCTCTGTGCCATCATCTCAGATACGCTAAATCTTAGCAGTCCCACGACGACCGATGATGACCGTCTCGTGGTGCAAAAGCTCTGTGAGCTGTGTCAGATGAGCGTGGCGGATAAGGGCAGGCTGGCAGATGAGATGTTTTCTGCCAAAAGTGATGTCAGTCATCTGTCCGCCCGTGATATTTTGCTGATGGATTATAAAAGCTATGAGTTTGGGGCGACGAGGTGGGGCATTGCAGGGATTGAGACGGTCGCCCCCAGTCAGATATTTGCCAGAATCGATGAGCTAACAGCCACTGCCAAACTCATTCAGGCAGAAAAAGGCGTGGATTATCTTATGATTGCGGTGGTGGACATCAAGGAGCAAATGGGCTATGCACTCGCTCATGACCCTGCCCAAAATGCGATTATCTCCAAGGCATTCGGGGCGAACTGTGATGATAAGGTCTTTGCCTTGGCAGGCGTGGTCAGCCGTAAAAAGCAAATCGTCCCTGCCTTGGAGCGGTATTATCAGTTGTAGGTTTAAGCGTGTTTGTTCTTGTCTGTCATGGATTGATGTCTGATCTATATGTCTGATAAATAGCCATAAAAAGACCTGATGTAACTCAGGTCTTTTGTTTTAAACACCTTAACGGTTTTAGCTTGCTTTGGTGCATTCGACAATGACGGTATCATCTAGCGTGGTGATTTTGGCTTTATCGCTGTCAATGGTTAATGCCATGCCCTTGTCGTCGCCAGCAATACTGTCATCAGAAGTAAAGCGTCCTTTGGTTTGCACGTCTTGGGCTAGGTCATAAGTAATGTCATCGGTGGTTAGGTGAGCTTCGATTTCACCTTCGTGGTTGTGGACGGCGATGTAGGCGGTTTTGTCGCCACATTGGTATTTGTCGCCATCGGCATGGTGGTGATGTCCATTATCATGAGCGTGGTCGTGGCTGTGGTCGTGAGCGTGTTCACCATGCTTGTGGTCATCGTGGTCGTGGTCATGACTGTGTTCGCCATCTTTGTGTTCGTGGCCATGCTCACCATGAGCATGGTCATGTGTGGCGGTTTGTTCGGTAGCAGTAGCGGTTTCTGCTTTTGGTTCGGCAGGGGTTTCTTCGGCTTTTTGGCAAGCGGTCAGACCCAAAGTGATTGCCAAAGCAGGGATAAGAATTTTTTTCATAAATTTACCTTCATTTAAAATTAACAATTAAAAATAAGCAAAAAACTGATACATTATATCATATTTTAGCACGTGGTAAAGGGGTGTTTGAATTTTGTTCTATCCGCCCCTTTATCCAAAACCTATTAAACTACTGGCGTGGCGTATAAAAATATCCCTTATCATCAACCCGATAAATCACTTCATTTGGCTCACTGCCGTTGTTATCCATGACCTTAATCTGCTCTTTTTGTAAAATGGCAGTGATGTCAAAATCAAACTCCCTGATACCATCAGTGCTAATAAGCAGGCTATCGATGATTTGGTGATTTTTATCTATATTGATAAGATAGGTTTGCAATAAATCCCGATTTTGTTTTATGCTAACCACATAGCTGTTTATGTCTTTTTGATAATGGTATAAACCCAACACATAAATCTCTTGGGCATTGGGATATAACCCTGCAAAGAATTTGGCTTGCTCTTTATTTAAATGACCATTTTTAGGAATGATGTCTTGATAATTATCAAAATTTACATCGATGTTAATATTTTCATTGTCTGATAAAGATTGGGGTTTGATGTCAATATTAAAATTTTTAAAAGCAGGGTCATCTTTTAATGTGATTTCATAAACCCTAATACGCTCTTGGTTATTATCATCGGTGCGTTGCTCGACAATATAAGCATGGCTTTCATTTAAAAATACACTGCCATTATAATAACAAAGACCAAAGGATAAATGTTCATCAGGCGGTATCAATGCATTAAAAATATCATTAAATTCAATGATTTTTACCCATTCGCCATTGATGTGTTTTTGGATAAAATAAGATGAGCATTCTTGACCGCCAAAATGACCAATCAAGCGGTATTGTTTATTGGGTGATGAGATAGATGCTTGATTAGGATTACCCACGTGTTCGGTGCTTTTGCCAGTATTTAGATTGTAGCTGATATCGCTTGAATGACCACCTTCTAACACCAAGATATTTTTATTGTCATCATCATATCCATAATAAGCGACAAAATGACCTTCGGGGTTATTTATCACACCGCCATTTTTAAAATGAATGCGTTTGATACTGCCGTCCGAATTAAAATCCACAATGCCTTTTAATAGTTTTTTAACGATTTTTAAATCATCAAGGGGCATAAAACTAATGCCAAAATTGGGATTGCCATGAGTTAATTTTTCAAAATCTGTGGGAGAGATTTTACGAATGCCAATGGGATAATCATCTTTGTCAAAGCCATGTTTAAATAATGGCGATATCTGTTGAGGTAGGGTGTTTTGTTTATCAATGGACGTCTTTTTAATTCGAGATAAAGGCGGTGGGTTGGATATTGGCGGGCTAGATATCTCGGTCAAAGGCGTGATGTTGTTATTGGACGTTGTTGGATGATCAAAACAGCCGAATAACATAAAGATTAAAATAGAAATTGATAATTGTCGTTTCATAAAACAATCCTAAACTTATTTCCAATAAAACAGCGATAAAATCCCCGCTGCAATCAAAGGTCCAACAGGCACGCCACGAAACAGTGCTACGCCTGCCACCGTGCCGATGAGTAGCCCTGCGATGACGCTTGGCTCATCTGTCATGAGCTTGACCCCGCGTCCGCCCAAATATGCCACCAGTACGCCAACAACAATGGCAAGCAAGGATTTGACACCGACAAAGGATTTTAAAATTACCTCCCCGCTAATCTTGCCGCTGGCAATCGGAGCAAGTACGCCAATCGTCAACATCAAAATACCTAGACTTAGCCCATATTTTTCAACCACAGGCATGATGTGGGTGTTAAGTGGGCTGACCTTGACAATAATCAGTAGGGCAGTCGCCATGATAATGGTGTTATTTTGGCTAAACACACCAAGACCTAACAGGATAAATAGGACAATTAGGCTAATATCAAGCGTGCTTAGGAGCTGGGCAAAGTTTGGCATGGGTTTTTAAATTTTTATTGAAATTTTGTAGTTAATTTTATCAATGTTAAAAAAATAAGATAAATAAAAAGCCAAAACTTATGCTTTGGCTTTTGGCGTTTTACACATTAAATCTAAAATGCATGACATCGCCATCTTGGACGATATAGGTCTTGCCTTCTAGGCGAGATTTGCCTGCCGAGCTTGCCCCTTTTTCTCCGCCATATTCGATGAAGTCATTATAGCTAATCACCTCAGCACGGATAAAGCCACGCTCAAAATCAGTGTGAATCACGCCTGCCGCCTCAGGAGCAGTCGCACCCACAGGCACTGTCCACGCACGCACTTCTTTGACCCCTGCGGTAAAGTAGGTTTGTAGGTTTAGAAGATCATATCCTGCACGAATCACACGGTCAAGCCCTGCTTCACTCATGCCCATGCCTTCTAAGAACTCCGCCTTTTCTTCTTCATCAAGTTGGGCAATCTCAGCTTCAATTTGGTTACATAATGCCACGACAATGGCATTTTCGCTTTGGGCAAATTCACGCACCGCATCTAGGTGGGGGTTGTTCTCAAAACCGTCTTCTGCCACGTTGGCGATGTACATGACAGGTTTTAGGGTGATAAGCCCATAAGATTTGATGAGTTTTTTCTCGTCATTATCAAGATTTGCCATGCGTGCAGGTTTGCCGTCCGCCAAAAATGGCTCAATCTTTTGAAACACCGCCAAAATCGCCTGAGCGTCCTTGTCTCCGCCTTTTGCCTTTTTGGTGGCGTTAGTTATCGCACGTCCCACCGCTTCAAGGTCGGCAAGGGCAAGCTCGGTGTTGATGGTCTCGATGTCGGATAGAGGGTTTACTCGTCCGTCCACATGAATGACGTTGTCATCATCAAAACAGCGTACCACATGGGCAATGGCGTCCGTCTCACGGATATTGGCAAGGAACTGGTTACCCATGCCCTCGCCCTTGCTCGCCCCCGCCACAAGCCCTGCGATGTCCACAAATTCCATGCTGGTCGGTAGCACACGTTCAGGCTTGACGATTTCTGCCAACGCCTTTAAACGTGGGTCTGGCACAGGGACAATGCCCGTGTTTGGGTCTTTGGTACAAAAGGGGAAGTTCTCGGCGGCAATGCCTGCCTTGGTGAGTGCGTTAAATAGAGTGGATTTGCCAACGTTTGGCAAGCCTACGATACCACAGTTAAAGCCCATGAGTTGTCTCGCTGTTAAATTTAAACCCTTTATTATAGCAAATTTTTTGTGATAAATTAAGGGCGTATTGAACATTGATAGTATTTATTGGTATTTGATAAAAATACGGATTGGGTTTTCCGTTTGCCCTGAGCTTGTCGAAGAGCATAAGAAACCGTTATGGGCAGGCATGGCTCACCACGAACGGTTTTCTTTGTAGTATATCTTTTGAACCATAACCATACCAAAACGTTTTTATCTTGTGTATTTTTGTAAAAATGGGGTATAATCGGATTTTTGATTAATGATAGAAGGTGGTAAATGAACGCTGTACTGTTAGCGGTCATCATCATGGTAGGGCTGTCGCTTGCTCGTGTCCATGTGGTGCTAAGTTTGATTGTGGGGGCGGTTGTGGGCGGTTTGCTGGCAGGACTGCCCTTGACGGACGTAGAAAATGGGGCGACAGGCGTGCTGACGCATTTTCAAAACGGCATCAAAGGCGGGGCGGGCATTGCTTTGTCGTATGCCATGCTTGGGGCGTTTGCCATGGCGATTGCTCATTCGGGTGTACCAAAGGCGTTGGCGGATAAAGTCATCTTGGCGGTCAAAAATGCCAAAAATGGCGGTATCAAATGGGCGGTGTTTGGCGTGATTGTGCTGTTTGCTTGCCTAAGCCAGAATCTTATCCCCATTCACATTGCCTTTATTTTGCTACTTATTCCGCCACTTTTGACGGTGTTTAATGAGTTAAAATTAGACAGACGGCTTATTACTTGCTTGATTACCTTTGGGCTTGTCAATACTTATATGTTTATCCCCTATGGCTTTGGGGACATATTTTTAAATGAAATTATCATGGCAAACCTTGCCAAATCAGGGCTTGATACGTCTGGCATTTCGGTAATGAAAGCGATGGCAATTCCTGCACTCGGTATGCTGACAGGGTTACTTGTGGCGATTTTTGTAAGTTATCGTAAACCCAGAGTATATGACAATGCCAAAACCCTAGCGGTAAAAGGCGATGACGTGCCTGTGGTCAATGATACCAAAATGGGCTTCAAAATCATCGTAACGCTCATCGCTATCATTGTGGCGTTTGTCATTCAGCTAAAAACCGATTCGCTTGTGCTTGGCTCGTTGTCAGGTTTTGCCATTTTTATGGCGACAGGCGTGGTCGGCTGGAGTAAGGCAGACGATGTCTTTAATGACGGCATTAAGATGATGGCGATGATTGGCTTTATCATGATTTCGGCACAAGGTTTTGCTGAGGTGATGACCGCCACAGGGCATATCGAGCCACTTGTCAAATCGGCGGTGGACGTGTTTGGGGCGAATAAGGCTCTGGCAAGTCTTGCCATGCTTATTGTGGGGCTTGTCGTTACGATGGGGATCGGCTCGTCATTTTCGACCGTGCCGATTATTGCAACCATGTATGTGCCGCTTTGTATGGCGATGGGGTTTAGTCCGATGGCGACTTTGGCACTCGTTGCGACCGCAGGCGTGCTTGGGGATGCAGGCTCGCCTGCTTCTGATTCAACGCTTGGCCCTACGATGGGGCTAAACGTGGACGGGCAACACGACCATATCAAGGACAGCGTGATACCGACCTTTATCCATTATAATATTCCGCTTATTGTATTTGGGTGGGTGGCTTCGCTTGTTTTATAATCTAGGCTTATGGGGGCGAACACAACGCCCAAAATCAATGCTTTGTCATTGGGCAAATTGCAATTTACCTTTACAAATTTATGTATAAACCGCTCCGTCATGGGGTGGTTTTTAAAATCTTATCACGCCCCTATCCGTCATCACCATATCCACGCCCTTATCCCATTCATTAACCGTTAAATTTTCAACCACTTGAAAATGATAACACCAACCTACCTTTACCCCACGAAAGTGAGCAAAGGTGCGGTCATAAAATCCGCCCCCCATGCCAAGCCGATTACCCTGCCTATCCACCGCCATAAGCGGGCAAATAATCATGTCTAATTTATCAGCACTTATGCCATATTTGACAAAGGGTTCTTGCATGCCAAGTCGGTGGCGTTTTAGAGGTGTTTTGGCTAATGGCAAAACAACAGGGGCAAAGCGTAAAGGCTTATTCTTAATGGTAATCGGTAAAAACGGGGTAAAACCATGCTTTTGACAAAATGCCAAAATCGGTGCGGTGGGCAACTCGCCAAAATCGTCCAGATATAGTCCAATTTTGGCATTTTTGGGTAAATGGGGCAAGAGTTTGGGTAGGTGCAGACTTGCCATAAATGCAAAATTGGCACGCTGTTTGGCGGTCAAAGCTTTACGCTCTTTACGGATGCGAGTACGAAGTAGGGTGTTTGACATGAGTTTTTCCAAATAAGTATTATTAAAAATGATAATGATTTATGATTGAAAATTTATGTTAATAATGATATAGTAATCCAATCATTTTAGCAGTTTTTATCTACCAAACAAGGAAAATTTATGACCGACTTTCGTATTGAAAAAGACACCATGGGCGAAGTACAAGTCCCTGCCGATGCCTATTTTGGGGCTCAAACCCAGCGTAGCCGTGATAATTTTAAAATCGGGGGCGAGACCCTGCCACGCCCACTCATTGTCGCTATGGCAACCGTCAAAAAAAGTGCATCTATCGTTAATGCTGAGCTTGGGCGGATTGAGAGTAGCCAGCGTGATTTGATAGTGCAGGCGTGTGATGAAGTGATTGCAGGCGGTCTTGCCGACCAATTTCCGCT
Source organism: Moraxella equi (assembly GCF_002027555.1). Classification (GTDB taxonomy): domain Bacteria; phylum Pseudomonadota; class Gammaproteobacteria; order Pseudomonadales; family Moraxellaceae; genus Moraxella; species Moraxella equi. The sequence goes on along the minus strand of NZ_MXAP01000083.1, from coordinate 1,611 downwards.
TGTCGTGTGGCAGACAGGCTCTGGCACGCAGTCCAACATGAACATGAACGAAGTCATCGCCAACCGAGCCAATGAAATCGCAGGCAATCCAAAAGGCACTTATAAACCCGTCCACCCCAACGACCATGTCAACCACGCCCAATCCACCAACGACAGCTTCCCCACCGCCATTCGTGTGGCAGCAGCGGTTGAGATTAACCGCTCGCTTATCTCTGCCGTCAAGGCGTTGCGTGATACGCTTGCCAAAAAATCTGCCGACTTTGCAGGCATCGTCAAAATCGGACGCACCCATTTGCAAGATGCCACACCGCTCACCTTGGGGCAAGAATTTAGCGGTTATGTGGCACAGCTTGACTTGGCACTGGTAAGAATTGACAACGCTTTGCAAGGCTTGTATCAGTTGCCACTTGGTGGTACTGCTGTGGGTACAGGGCTAAATAGCCACCCTGACTATGCCGTCAAATCTGCCCAAAAAATTGCCGAACTGACAGGTTTGCCCTTTGTAACCGCTCCCAACAAATTTGAAGCTTTGGCAAGCCGTGATGCTGAAGTGTTTGCCTCTGGAGCATTAAAAACCTTGGCAGGTAGCCTAAACAAAATCGCCAATGACGTGCGCTGGCTATCTAGTGGCCCTCGTTGTGGCTTGGGCGAGATTACCATTCCCGAGAACGAACCGGGGTCATCTATCATGCCCGGTAAGGTAAACCCCACGCAGTCAGAAGCCATGACAATGGTGGTCGCTCAGGTCATGGGCAACGATGTAACAATAAACATGGCAGGGGCGAGCGGTAATTTTGAATTAAACGTCTTTATGCCTGTGATTGGTTATAATCTCTTGCAATCCATTCGCCTGCTTGCGGACGCTTGTAATAGCTTTAATGACAACTGTGCGGTAGGCATTCTACCTGTGCGAGAAAAGATTGACTACTTTTTACACAATTCGCTCATGCTGGTAACTGCTCTAAACCGTCATGTGGGCTATGAAAATGCCGCCAAAATTGCCAAAACCGCTTACAAAGAAAACAAAACCCTAAAACAGGTAGCGGTGGAGCTTGGGCTATTGACCGAGCAAGAATTTGATGAATGGGTACGACCAGAAGAGATGGTTGCACCGAAGTAATCAAAAATCAAGGGTATGTAAATAAGGGCGAGTGATTGCCCTTATTTTTTTATGCAAGGTTGTTGTTTGACAAGAATAAATTTGAACTTTAATATAATTGGCATTGTTCAATAAGATACTTTGTGCAAGACGGAGTGTGTCTGAGAAATACATTTACCTAGATATTTATAGTCAATCCGCTCAAAATACAACAAAGGTTTTTCATCCGTGGTGAGCTATACCTAGCGAACTTGATATTTACCACAGCAAGATTTGTAGGGGCGTGCTTTCCACGCTCTTGATGATACGAAGATTTTATAGGGCGTGCAGAGCTAGCCCCTACACCGATGTATCATTGAACTTGTGGTAATTTTAGAGTTCTGCGACTATATACCTACCCATAACAAAAAACCGCTTCACCCACAGACATAGCTTAGGGCGAACGGTTTTTTGTGTAATTTTAGAGCAAGATGATGTAGTCAAGTCCTGCACGTATACCAACCGAACCCAAA
>NZ_MXAP01000082.1 GCF_002027555.1 Moraxella equi | reverse complement strand
TGTGCAAATCAACAAACAACTTGGCAATCCACCGCTTAGGTTTGAGATGATTTTAAGTTGAGAGTGGGGTATATTCTACAAAAATGTTATCAATGTTAGGCACGCCCCATGATAACAATTTCCTATTAAGTTAAAATTTTGTTATAATGGCTAACCATATTACCCACAATTATTATCCTTTGGAGTTTATGATGAACATTCAAGCACTCATGCAACAAGCCCAAGCCATGCAAAAGCAGGTTGAGCAAAACGTCGAATCCGCCAAAAAAACCCTTGCCCAAAAAGAAGTTCAAGGCGAAGCAGGCAACGGACTGGTAAAAGTGACCATGACAGGTCGCCATGTGGTCAAACGCCTATCTATCGACCCAAGTTTGATGGGTGATGAGCCTGACATGATTGAAGATTTGGTGGCGGCCGCCATTAATGATGCGGTACGTCAAGCAGATGAGCTATCAGAGGAAATCATGGCAGGGGCGACCACAGGCATGGGTCTGCCCAAGGGCATGCAAGGATTGTTCGATTAATGCTCACCCCCAAATTTGACCAACTGGTCAAAGCCTTGCAAATCCTACCATCTGTCGGGCAAAAGTCCGCCCAACGCATGGCGATAGAACTATTGTCCAAAAAACGACCCCAAGGCTTGGCACTTGCCTATGCCTTGGAGATTGCCATGAATGAGATTAAAGAATGTCAAATCTGCCATTCATTTAGCGATGATGACATCTGTCCCATCTGTGCCGATGTCCGCCGTGATGACAGTCAGCTGTGCGTGGTGGAGCGTGCATCCGATGTGGTGGCGATTGAGCAAAGTGGGGCGTATCGTGGGCGGTATTTTGTGCTGGGCGGTCATCTGTCGCCCTTGGACGGTATCGGGGCGGATGATTTGCACATGGATGAGCTGGTGGCGTTGGTCAAAAAGTCTGCCATTAGCGAGCTGATTCTTGCCACGGGGGCGACGGTCGAAGGTCAGACCACCGCCTTTTTTATCCATGATGCTCTAAAAGCCCACGTGGATAACATCACTCGCTTAGCCCAAGGCATTCCCATGGGCGGGGAGTTGGGTTATGTCGATAGCCTAACCTTGCACCAAGCCTTACAGAATCGGGCGTTTTTATAGTTGATTTTTTACTATATTGCAAGCAAAACGGTTGGGATTGTCCAACCGTTTTTTAATGCGTGGGTTACTTGAAATAAAAAATATACCCAAAAAATTTAAAAATTACTACAAACGCAATGATGTTTGGATGTAGGGGCGTGTTGAGCGCGCCTTATATGCGCTAGGTAAAACACCCAAAACCCTAAAACCGCTCTTGTGCATGTTCCATGATTTTATCATGTAGGGCATGGCTTAGATATGCCATGGCTTGGGGGGTGGTGTGTCTGATGTGGTTTAGGATTTGGGTGGTGGCAAGAGCGTGACTGTTGGGCAGGCGAGTGTAATTATCACTGGGCGTAATGACAAATTCATCATCAGACAAATCAACACTCACCAGCTCCTTGGCGGTGTTTTTGTGCAGGACATTGACGTTGCCTGACAGTAGGATGTTGCCAATCTCGTCAGCGACTGCTTGGGTGAGGTCGCACTCATCGGTGGTCTGGCTGTCTTTGGCGGTGTTGGTAAATTGCAAATGCAGGGCAAGGGGAAACTCATCCCACACGATGACACTCGTGCCTGTGATTTTGATGTGGGTGGCAGGGTGTAGGCTGTCGGGACTGACCCCAAAAATCGCACACGCCTGTGCCGTGGTTACTTTGTCATTCATCTGCCCAAAAAAGTCGGTCAAAGGCTTTTGAATCTTTAGCTCATCGCTTAGGCGGTCATAATGAACCAACAGCATGAGTGGCAAATCCTGCTCATAGATGAATTTGTCTATCTTGACATTATGTACCCGAAAAGGCACATCATCGGTCAATACTTCTTGTAAAATAAAACGGTCAGTCATGGTAAAACATATCTTATAAAACGCATAATATAGCACAAAAAACTTTTATTTACACCCCTGCTTTATGCTACAATGATTATCATCACTTATCCTAGGAGTAGCCCATGACTTACGACAATACCAACATTTTTGCCAAAATCCTGCGTGGCGAAATCCCGTGCCATAAGGTTTATGAAGATGACAAAACCCTTGCCTTTATGGATGTCATGCCACAGGCAACGGGTCATGTGCTGGTTATCCCTAAGTGTGAAGCGGTGGAGCTGTCTGATTTACCGTGCGAGTATGCCTGTGCGGTGCTCAAAACCGCCCAAAAGGTCATCACTGCCCAACGCACTGCCCTGGGTGTGGACGGCATTGTCCAGATGCAACTTAACCACGCGGGTGCAGGGCAAAGCGTGTTCCACTATCACATGCACCTAATCCCAACCCACGTTCACGAGCTGGGCAAGCACGAGAGTGTCATGGCAGACCAAGACGAGCTGGCGGAGCTGGCAAGTAAAATCCGTGCGGTCATTGACGACAAGTAGGGTATTTTGAACATTTTCTACCTTGACCCTGACCCGATACGCTGTGCCAGTTTTCACGGTAACAAGCATGTGGTCAAGATGATATTAGAATACGCCCAGTTACTGTGTACCGCTCATCATCTGTGTGATAACGTTCTTAGCAATGATGAGCGGGCGGTGCTGTATAAATGTACGCACCAAAACCACCCATGTGCGGTGTGGGTGCGTGGCTCAAAGTCGCATTATGACTGGCTTTATCAGCTGTTTGTCGCCCTGTGTGATGAATATACGCACCGCTATGGCAAGGTTCATCTGACCGACCAAAAGCTCCGCCACATTCTGATAAACTGCCCCATCTCTGCCGACACGCCTTTTATCGCACCTCCGCAGGTCATGCCCGATGAATATCAAGGCGGTGATACAGTCACCGCTTATCGTGCCTATTATCGCTGTGGCAAGGCGGATATTTTGGCGTATACGGGTCGCCCAAGCCCTGATTGGTTATAGTTTTAATTTAAGCATTAAGGCAAAATCTCAATCACCGCATTTTCCACAACCGCCACAAACAGCTCGTCTATTTCTGGGTCAGTTACGGCGATACAGCCGTGTGTCCAGTCTTTGAGCAGATGATTTGCCCCGATGATGTCGCCAAGTCCGTTTTTTATGCCGTGAATCTTTATCGCCCCGCCTGCCGATTTGCCGTGAGCTTTGGCGTAGGCGATGTCGGCTTCATTGGGGTAAGAGATACCCAAATTTTTGTGATAACCGCTATTGGCATTACGGTCGTTTATGGTATAGACCCCTTCGGGCGTTTTCATGTCGCCTTCAAATTCTTTGTGCCCTATCGGGTTTTTGCCAAGCGATATCGGATAAATTTTTACCAAACTGCCTTGATGTAAAGCGTGCATTTCCCGTTTTGATTTATAAACGATGAGTTTGTCAATCTGTGTGCCTGTCGGTAGCGGTGGTTGATTGACAAGTTTAAGCTGTTTGGGCGATAGGGCGCTGGCGTGTGCCGTGGGATTGGTAGGCAAGTTTTGATAAAAATTAACTCCAAAAGCGGATAAAATGACAATGGCAAATAAGGGCAGGGCAGTGCGTTTTTTCATCATGATTTTGTATGTTTAAAATTTTATCATAGCATGGCAGTAGCTGATAAATTATGGAAAAATTGTGAAAAGTGGATTTTATAAAAATATAAAAACAAAAAACGCACCATAATAATAGTGCGTTTTATTATCAATGGGCCTATCAGCCCACAAACGCCCGCTCTACCACGTAATCGGCAGGTACGCCCATGCGTGGTGAAACGGTCAAACCAAAACTGTCTAAAATGGCAGACATATCGGCATTCATCGCCATGCTACCGCAAATCATCGCACGGTCATCGTCTTTGTTCATGGGGGGCAGACCGATGTCTTCAAAGAGTTTGCCTGATTTGATAATGTCGGTAACACGCCCTTGGTTTTTAAACTCATCACGGGTTACGGTGGGATAGTAGATGAGTTTTTTACACACCCATTCGCCAAAAATCTCATCGTTTGGCAGTTCATTTTCAAAAAAGTCTTTATACGCCAAATCTTCGGTATGACGCACGCCATGCACCAGAATGATTTTTTCAAAGCGTTCGTACATCTCAGGCTCACGCACGAGAGACAAAAATGGAGCAAGTCCTGTGCCTGTGGCAAGCAGATACAAATGCTTGGCAGGCAGCAGGTCATCGAGTACGAGCGTGCCAGTGGGCTTTTTGGAGACAAGCAGGGTATCGCCCACTTTGATGTGTTGCAGGCGTGAAGTCAAAGGGCCATCTTGGGCTTTGATAGAGAAAAACTCAAGCTCTTCTGCCCAAGCGGGACTGGCGATAGAGTAAGCACGGACAAGGGGTTTGCCGTCCACTTCAATGCCAATCATGGCGAATTCGCCACTTCTAAAACGCAAGCTGTCGCTACGGGTGGTCTTAATGGTAAATAGGCTGTCTGTCCAGTGGTGGACATAGGTGACGGTTTCGTTGATGAATTTTGACATGGCATTATCCAATTATTAAGAATGATTATCAAATCTGATATAATAGCAAATTTTGTGTATAATATCGATTTTTTATGCCAAATTTTACTTAAAAATTGGCATATTCATTTGTCATTTTAGCATAAACCGCCCAAAAATACCATGAACACACACGTTTTGCCGATTATCGGTCATCATTACTCACCCCTATCCCAAAAGTTTGGCATTCCACGCCAGCCCAACCTTGTCGCCATTAAAAGCCATATCCGCTTTGTCACTCCTTATGGCACGCCCGACGCCTTTGTCGGCATTGAGCAGTATAGCCATTTGTGGGTATTGTGGCAATTTCATCACAACAAAGCACAAGCCAATTTTCGTCCGCAGGTGCGTCCGCCACGTTTGGGTGGTAATGACAAAATCGGGGTATTTGCCACACGCAGTATGTACCGCCCGTCTGGGGTGGGGTTGTCGGTGGTGGGGTTTGATAAGGTAGAAGTGGTTGATAGTCAAGTGATTTTACATATTATAGGGGCGGACATGGTGGACGGCACGCCGATACTAGACATCAAGCCGTATCTGCCCTATGTGGACGGTGTGAATGGGGCGATGGGATTTGACAAACCGACTGGGCGGAATGTTATCTTTGATGATAAGGCCAATGATGGATTTGAACAATTGATAAAGTTGGGCTCATTAACAGCTGATGACAAAGCACTCATTGGCGAGCTGATTGCCCAAGACCCACGCCCTGCCTATCGCCAATCTGAAATCGGGGTGGCGTGTGCCATGCGGTATGGGGCGGTGGACGTGGATTTTGTCATGAATGAGCAGGGGGTTATGGCGGTGTGTGGGGTGCGGACAGTTTAAAACCCCGACAAAATTTTTAAACTTGCCTTTAATAGGTTTGATGTGGTCAGCTCATCATCGGACAGCGACTGTTTGGCGGTCTTAATGGCGGATTGGGCTTCCTTTTCTTTATAACCTAAGCTCACCAATGCACTTTCGGTTTCAGCGATGATGTGCATGGGGTTGGCGGTGTGTGTTGGCTCATCTTGGGTGGTGCTTGGGGCGAATAAATCGTCCGATGTGCCATCTAATTTGCCTTTTAATTCAATGATAAGCCGTTGGGCGGTTTTTTTGCCAATGCCTGCCACACGGGTTAGGGCGGACTCATCGCCATATTCTACCGCTTGGTGTAACTCGTTTGGCGGTAAGGTTGAGAGTATGGCAAGTGCCATTTTTGCCCCCACGCCATTGATTTTGATGAGTTTTTTAAAAATTTCTCGCTCAGGCCTGTCAGTAAAACCAAACAGCAGATGAGCATCTTCACGCACGACCAGTTGCGTATAAAGCGTAACGTTCATGCCGACAGACAATGTACAAAACTCACCAATGGGCATTTCTATCTCATAGCCGACCCCGCCTGATGTCATAACGCAAGCGACGGGAGCGGATAGGTGGGCGACTTGCCCTGTAATCATACCAATCATGGTTTTTCCTTTAAAATACAAATAAGGGCGAATCTTGTCGCCCTTATTCACGATTTGCACCAATTTATTTGTAATATTCTACCATTTTTTCCAATGAGATTGGGCGGATTTTGCTGGCATGACCTGCCGAGCCAAAGGCTTCATAGCGTTGTACGCAGATGTCTTTCATGGCGTTCATGCTGGCTTGTAAATATTTTCTTGGGTCAAATTCAGCAGGGTGGTCGTTCATAAACTTACGAATTGCCCCTGTGCTGGCTAGGCGTAAGTCGGTGTCAATGTTGATTTTGCGAACACCGTGCTTGATGGCTTCGACAAGTTGTTCTACTGGCACGCCATAGGTTTCGCCAATGTTACCGCCATTTTCGTTGATGATTTTTAGCCATTCTTGGGGAACGCTTGATGAACCATGCATGACAAGGTGAGTATTTGGCAGAGCTTCGTGGATTTCCTTAATGCGGTCAATCGCTAAAATGTCGCCTGTCGGTGGGCGAGTGAATTTGTACGCCCCGTGTGAAGTGCCAACGGCAATCGCAAGTGCGTCCACGTTGGTATCTGCCACAAATTGACGAGCTTCTTCGACCGATGTCAAAAGTTGGCTATGATCAAGTACGCCTTCTGCCCCCACACCGTCTTCTTCGCCTGCCATGCCGGTCTCTAAGCTACCCAAACAGCCGATTTCGCCTTCGACCGACACACCGCAGGCGTGAGCCATTTTGACGACTTCACGGGTTACACGCACGTTGTAGTCATAATCGGCAGGGGTTTTGCCGTCTTCTTTTAATGAACCGTCCATCATCACCGAGCTAAATCCAAGCTGAATGGAGCGTTGGCAGACGGCAGGGCTTGTGCCGTGGTCTTGGTGCATGACAACAGGAATGTGTGGCCACTCTTCAATGGCGGACAAAATAAGGTGGCGTAAAAAGGGAGCCCCTGCGTATTTTCTGGCTCCTGCACTGGCTTGCACGATGACGGGCGAGTCGGTCTCGTCCGCTGCCATCATGATGGCACGCATTTGTTCTAGGTTGTTTACATTAAAGGCGGGCAGACCGTAAGCGTGTTCGCCTGCGTGGTCAAGAAGTTGGCGTAAGGATACAAGTGCCATGATAGCTCCAAAATGATTAAATTTGTCAAATTATATCAAAAAAAAACGTGAAAATCATGGTATTTTGTATCAAATCACACAGTTATTGTGAACTTTCTAGACATCAAAGACGAATCAAATAAAAAAGTTATCAATAATCATTATTTTTAAAACAAATAATTTTGCAACAAAATGTAATAAGCTTATGAAACTACTGTATTAAGATTAAATAATGTGTTATCATCATAAAAACTTAACAATTTGTTAGGTTAAATCAATCCCTTAGTTAGGAGAAGGAAACTATGAAAAATTTCAATACCAAGGCAAAGTATGCCATTTTACCATTGATGTTGTCAGCGTTGATGGCATGTAGCGATAAAGCCCCTGAAACTGCCAGTGAGCCTAAGAGCGAGCCGGCACCTACCGCAACAGCACCAGCCACAGGCGAGCAAGTCAGTACCAGTGCCACCGTGCCCAACGCCCAAAGCTATGTGGTCGGTATCGATGCCAACTATCCCCTTATGATTTTAGGGATGAGAATGGTAACGCCCAAGGTTTTGATGTGGATATCATCAAAGCCATCGCTGAAAATCAAGGCTTTGGCGTGGACGTCGTTCCTCAGGATTGGGAAGTGCTTGTCAAAGGCTTGGATAATGCCCAAAGCCATATTGTGATGTCAGGTTTTTCAAGAAACGATGAGCGAGAAGCAAAATATTTACTTTCTAATACCTATGCATGGGGACGAGATGCACTTGCTGTTTCTGCGGAAAACAACAGTATCAAAAACTTAAAAGATTTAAATGGCAAGAAAGTTGCAACATTCGCTGACAGCCCCTATATTCCGCAATTAGAAGAAGTGATTGGTCAAGGCAATCCTGGTATTATTGGAAAACCATCCGCGTTCTTAGCTTTTAAAGAATTGGCGACAGGCAATGCTGAGGCGGTATTAGCAGATGAAGGTGTGCTACGTTACTATGCCAAGCAGTTCCCTGAGGTTAACTTTAAAATCGTCGGTGAAGGCGAGGCTTTTGAGTATTATGACATGGTTATCATCACACCAAAGTCTGAAAATGATTTGATGGAAAAAATCAATACAGGGCTTGCCAACATTGTCGCTGATGGTACTTATGCAAAAATTTATGAAAAATGGTTTGGTGTAGCACCAGAGCAATTACCTGCGACAAAATAGGTTAAATGCTTAAAAAGACTTGGTATTGCCAAGTCTTTTTTGTTGCTAAGATTTATAAAGTATCCAGATGGGTATTGATAGGAAAATACCCAAATCCCAATCCGCATTCCAACGCCCATTGCCAAACCAGACACACTCAATGGGATAACTAAAGTCAAAAGCCATTGGAGGTTTTGGTATCGCATTTAACCATCCCCTCCCATGTACATACCTCCATCCAAACAACCCAAAACAACAATATGAACCAAGTGATAATCCATTGTCCTAAATGGCAATCTAAATTCATAGTTACGTTGAATTTAAAAAACTACTGCTAGATTTGGATTGCCATTATACCAACCGAACCCAA
>NZ_MXAP01000081.1 GCF_002027555.1 Moraxella equi | reverse complement strand
TAAGTTCGGTTGGTATAAATCCCCATCGTTTTGGTAACGGCTCTTGGGTGGGCGTGAATGCTGCATTTTCACAGACCGACGCTCATCAGGGTAAACTGGTAGAGCGGATTTTTAAGAGCGAGTTGCTAAATAATCAAAGACGTATTTGGCTTTACCAAACCAATAATGTCAAAAAAGACAGTCAGCCGATTGTGCTGTATCTGTTCGATGGTGATGTGTATTTAAATGTGGTTGGTGTGCCAAGCTTGCTTGATGATTTTGCTACGCGCACAGGCATCGGTGTGATTGCTGTGCTGATTGATAATGTCAATCGCCATGCTGAGCTACCGATGAATGATGAGTTTGCTAGAATGATGTGTGATGAGCTTGTGCCATTTGTAATGCAAGAGACGGACATATCGACAAGTGCGAACAGGACGGTGATTTCAGGGTCAAGCTATGGTGGACTGGCTGCGGCATTTGTGGCATATCGCCATCCTGATATTTTTGGCAATGTGTTGCCATTATCTGGTTCATTTTGGTATAAAAATGGACAAGACCAACACCTATACGACCTAGTCCAGCAAAATCCTGCAAAACACACCCAAAAATGGCATATCATGGCAGGTAGCTACGAGACACACCGTCAGGGCGAGACGGTTAATGACAGCATTTTGGGGTCAAGCCAAACACTGGCTGCCAGCCTAAACAAACAAGGCAATCAAGCGACTTTTCGGCTATATGAAGGCGGACATGATTATGCTGTATGGCGTGTGGCGTTGATTGACGGCTTGGAGAAATTGTTTGCAAGATAAGAGAATCAGGCGTTATCACAAAATAACGCCCTTATTTTTTGATTATTTACCAGCCTTTAACCACACCGTCTTTAAATTGGTTTTTGGCTTCGGCTTCTACTTCATCAGACTGATAGGCTTGAACGAAGTTTTTGATGGCGTCCGAGTCTTTGTTGTCGGCACGGGCAACGATGATGTTCACATAAGGCGAATCTTTGTCTTCAACAAATACGCCGTCATTAGCAGTTAGGCCCACTTGACCGGCATAAGTGTTGTTCACCACAGCCAAATCCACGTCATCTAAGGCACGAGCGGCGACTGATGTATCCACTTCTTTGATTTCAAGTTTTTTGGGGTTCTCTACGATGTCAAGCGATGTTGAGAATAGGTTGGTGTTATCTTTTAGCTTGATAAGCCCTTGTTTTTCAAGTAAAATGAGTGCACGAGCTAGGTTTGACGGGTCGTTTGGCACTGCCACGATAGCACCGTCTTTAAGTTCGCTTATGCTTTTGATTTTCTTAGAATAGCCCGCCAATGGATATACAAAGGTATTGCCTACGATGACCAGATTATCCAGCTTTTTCTCTTGGCTGTCTTTGTCAAGATAGGGCTTGTGTTGCATGGCGTTGGCGTCTAGGTCGCACTTGGATACGGCGGTGTTGGGTAAGGCGTAGTCGTTGAACTCAACGTATTCTACCACCAGACCGTATTTTTCCTGGGCGACTTTGGCGGCCACTTCGGCAACTTTATGTTCAGGTCCACTCATCACGCCCACTTTGATTTTGTTAGGGTCGCCAGTAGGGCAAGCGGTTATCGTTGTGGTTTGGGTGGTTGTGTCGGTTTGGGTAGGTTTGTCGCCACCACAGCCGACCAGGGCAATGCCTGACGCTAAGGCACACAGACCAAAAAATTTGTTTGCTTTCATAAGGGTTCTCTGTTTAAAAGGAATGATATTTATCTGTTTGTCAATTTAAAATCATTGAATTTATCAAATGACAAAATCATGACAACAATAAATTTTAGTATATTAAAGCAAAAAATTAGCCAAACTTCAATATGAATTTTGGCTAAAATTTTGACAAAAGGTTATGCCATTTTGGCATATCATCTATGGTCAAACCGCTCGGCAAGCATATCCCCCGCCTTTTGGCATATCATGACAATCGCCACGATGATGACGGTCGCTATCCATTTGACATAGACCATACCACGATGTTCGCCATAGCTGATAGCAAGGTTGCCCAGACCGCCACCGCCCACCACGCCTGCCATTGCCGAGTAGCCGATGAGCGAGACGAGCGTGAGCGTTATGGCGTTGATGAGTATGGGTAGGCTTTCGGGGAAGTAGTATTTGGTGATGATTTGCCAGTTGGTCGCCCCCATGGCATGAGCCGATTCGGTCAAGCCTGTGGGGATTTCTGCCAAAGCATTGGCGGTAAGCCTTGCCACAAAAGGGATGGCGGTCATGGCAAGTGGCACAATGGCGGCGGTCGTGCCGAGCGTTGTCCCTACAATCAGACGAGTAAAGGGCAATAAAATAATGAGCAAAATGATAAACGGCACTGACCGTCCCACATTGATAAACACGTCCAATATGGCAAATGAAGGCTTGTTCGCCAAAATCCGCCCCTTGCCCGCCAAAAACGCCAAAAACCCAAGCGGTAGCCCCACCAGCACCGATATGGCGGTAGATACCAGTCCCATATAGACCGTCTCGTAAGTGGACTTATAGACCATTTGCCACATTTGGGGGGTCAGCTCGCTCATAAAGCCTTGATAAATCTCATGCCACATAGCCTAACACCTCAAATCCAACATGATGTTCTGTAAAAAACGTCAACGCCTCCACGCACGCCGTCCGCTCGCCAATCATTTGGCTTATGGTTACGCCAAACTTGACACCGCCCACATAGTCCATTTGTGAAGTCAAAATGTTAAACGCCACGCCAAATCGCCGTGTCGCCTCCGAAAAGAGCGGACTGTCCACCGTTTTGCCACTAAATTCAAAGCGTATCACAGGATAAGTGCCGTCCGTCTCATGGGTGTGCAGGCGTGCCAAAAATTCATCAGGTAGGCTTACATGAAAAGTCGCCTTGATAAAGTCATGGGCAAGCTCGGTTTGGGGATTGGCAAAAATCTGCCCTACCGTACCTTGCTCCACCAAAATGCCCTTGTCAATGACCGCCACTTTATCACAAATGCGTTTGACCACGTCCATTTCGTGCGTGATGAGCAGTATGGTGATGCCAAGCCCGCTGTTGATTTTTTTTAATAAATCCAAAATTGCCCCTGTTGTGGCAGGGTCTAAGGCACTGGTTGCCTCGTCGCAAAGTAGCACCTTGGGGTCGGTTGCCAACGCTCGAGCAATGGCGACACGCTGTTTTTGACCGCCTGATAAGCTAGACGGATAGGCGTGATGACGCTCGGATAAGCCCACCAAATCAAGCAGAGAGCTTACCTTTTCTTTGATGACGTGTTTGGGTGTGCCGGAGAGTTCAAGGCTTAAAGCGACATTATCAAACACCGTGCGAGATGAGAGCAGGTTAAATTGCTGAAAAATCATGCCGATATGACGGCGAGCCTTGATAAGGGCGGTGTTATCTAGGCTCATCAAGTCCACACCGTCCACAAACACGTGTCCTGTCGTGGGGCGTTCCAAAAGATTGACACAGCGAATGAGCGTGGATTTACCTGCTCCGCTGGCTCCAATCACACCAAAAATCTCGCCCTTTGCCACCGTCAAATCGGTCGGTTGTAGGGCGGTAAAGGTTGTGGGTTTGCCGTCTTTTTTTATGGCGAAAGTTTTGCTAACGCCTTGTAATCTTATCATAATGGGTAAATTTGGGGAAATTAGCTATTATAGCATGGATTGGGCGAGTGTTATGGCAAAAATTGATGAATTGGTAGGTTTGTGATAACAATTGTCATGTTGATGCTCGCTTGCTGATATCAAAAACATCAGTGTCAATTTTTAAAGAAGCTTTCATGTGGTAGACTGTCCAAAATTTACGCAAAATTACATTTTACCGAACGCATTCGCACAACCACGACAGTTGCAACAATATAGTAACATTTTTAAAATTTCTAGGTTAAATCACGCACAAGACTGCCGATGATTTTACATTTTGTGGCTATCACGCACCCCGAAAATCGCCTATCATACACTCATCACCAACAAGAAACATACCAAATGAGTGCTTGATATCTGTTGGACTAAGATGATAAGCATGAATGACGTAGAATGGTTGGTGTCTTGGGTAAAGCCAATCTTGGATGATTTTAATGATGATTTGCTAGGTTGTTATGTTAGTTTAAATAATGAATAAAATCAACGTTAAATGAAAATAGAATTTCACTTTGCCCAAATCAGTAATAACCAAGTAACAACTCCATCTTTAATAAGGAATTCATCATGAGTAACTATGACCATATCGACCGTGACGTTGTAAAAAATATGTCTGACGAAGCAAAAGCAGACCTAAACGCTGACCCAATCACAGGCGAGCCAGGTTCACACCCAGTGGGTACAGCCGTTGGCGGTCTTGGCGGTGCAGCCGCAGGTGCAGCCATCGGTGCACTGGCAGGTCCACTAGGGGCACTTATTGGCGGTGCCGTGGGTGCAATCGTTGGTGGTGGTGCAGGCAGTGCCGCAGGCGAAGCCTTTGACCCAACCATTGAAGAAGCCTACTGGCGTGCTCACTATGCCACATCGCCCACTTATGTAGCAGGCTATGACTATGACCGTGACTACCTACCTGCTTATGCCGTAGGTTATGCCAACCGTCCACGCTACCCTGCTGATGCTCGTTTTGAAGATTATGAAAGTGATTTGGAGCGTTCATGGAATGAAGTAAAAGGCGAATCACGTTTGGCGTGGGAGCAAGCCAAACTTGCTGCTCGTGATGCATGGTATCGTGTGAAGTACTAAGAAGCGCTAAATAATAAAAAAAGAAGTTAAATCTGCCTATTTGATTAATTTTAATTAGGCTCAATAAAATAAAACCACCTAAATGCTCTGCATTTAGGTGGTTTTTTGTGCTGTTTTATCATTGTAAATTTTGGTTATTGCTATTTCAAATTTTAAAAATACCCCCATTTATAAACCTATCGTATTTTAAATACCTAAACATTTATCAAAATATTAAAAGGCACATCATGGCACACGAATACATCAGTATCAAAGGGGCAAAAACCCACAACCTAAAAGACATCAACGTGGACATTCCACGAGACAAGTTAGTCGTGATTACAGGTTTATCAGGTTCGGGCAAATCATCGCTCGCCTTTGATACGCTCTACGCCGAAGGGCAAAGACGTTATGTGGAGAGCTTGTCCGCTTATGCTCGCCAGTTTCTATCGCAAATGGAAAAGCCTGACGTGGACAGCATAGAAGGCTTATCCCCCGCCATTGCCATTGAACAAAAATCAACCAACCATAACCCCCGCTCCACCGTCGGCACGATTACCGAAGTGTATGATTATCTGCGTTTGCTATTTGCTCGTGTCGGCACGCCTCATTGTCCTGAACACGGCTTGCCCATGGTCGCCCAAACAGTGAGCGAAATGGTGGACGACATTCTTGCCAAACCTGACGGCACTCGTCTCATGCTCCTTGCCCCTGTCGTGCGTGAGCGTAAGGGCGAGCATATTGCCCTATTGGAGAGCCTGCAAGCACAGGGCTTTACCAAAGTTCGCATTGACGGGGTAGTCTATGACATGGACGAGTTGCCAACCCTTGCCAAAACGCACAAACACACCATAGATGTGGTGGTGGATAGATTTAAGGTGCGAGGTGATTTGGGCAACCGAGTGGCGGAGAGTTTGGAGACCACGTTACGCCTTGGCTCGGACATTGCCATTTTGCACAACATGGACGATGAGAGCGAGACGGTGCTGTCCGCCAAGCACTCTTGCCCTACCTGTGATAGGGCGGTGAGTGAGTTAGAGCCACGCCTGTTTAGCTTTAACAATCCCGCTGGGGCGTGTCCGTCCTGCGATGGGCTTGGCAAACGCCAGTATTTCTCTGCCGAACGTATCGTTACCGAACCTGCCAAGTCCTTAAATCAAGGGGCGATACACGGTTGGGACAAACGCCATGCGTATTATTTTGGGCTATTAACAACCGTTTGCACGCATTTTGGCATTGACATGGATAAGCCGTGGCAAGACTTAACCAAAAAAGAGCAAACTATCATTCTAAACGGTTCAGGCAAAGAAAAACTGACCTTTAATTTTACCGATGAGCGTGGGCGTAAAACAACCAAAACCGTGCCATTTGAAGGGATTTTACCGTACCTAGAACGCCGTTATCACAGCACCACCAGTAGCATCGTGCGAGATGAGCTGGCTCAATATTTATCTGATACGACTTGTAACGTGTGTCATGGCGTTCGCCTAAATGACATCGCTCGCAACGTCAAAGTGGACGAACGGGGCGTGGGCGACATCATTGCCCTGCCGATAGGACAAGCGTGGGAGTATTATGAAAACCTGCATATCGGCGGACATAAAGGCGAAGTGGCGGATAAGATTTTTAAGGAAATCCGTGAGCGTTTGGGCTTTTTGACCAAAGTGGGGCTAGAATATTTGACCCTTGCCCGCTCTGCCGAGACTCTATCAGGCGGAGAAGCCCAGCGTATCAGGCTAGCCAGCCAAATCGGAGCAGGGCTTATGGGGGTTATGTATGTGCTTGATGAGCCGTCCATTGGCTTGCACCAACGAGACAATGACCGTCTATTATCCACGCTGACTCACCTGAGAGACCTAGGCAATACCGTCATTGTCGTGGAGCATGACGAAGACGCCATTCGCACCGCTGACCATATTATTGATATTGGCGTGGGGGCAGGCGTGCATGGGGGACGTGTCATTGCCGCAGGGACGGCGGACGAGATCGCCAGTAATGAGAACTCATTAACAGGGCAATATTTATCCGGCAAAAAACGCATTGAAATTCCCAAAATCCGCCACAGTGCCAAGACAGGCGAGATTAAAAAAGGCAAAAAAACCATTACCGAACCCCTATATATCCGCCTAGACGGAGCCAAGGGCAATAATTTAAAAAATGTAAACCTAGCCATCCCAATCGGTGTGATGACCTGTATCACAGGCGTATCAGGCTCTGGCAAATCCACGCTCATCAACCGCACGCTCATGCCCCTTGCCGCCACGCACCTAAATAACGCAACCACGCTCGTGCCAGAGCCTTATGACAAAATCACAGGGCTTGAACACCTTGATAAAATGGTGGACATAGACCAGTCGCCAATCGGTCGCACACCACGCTCCAACCCTGCCACTTATACGGGCGTGTTTACGCTCATCAGAGACCTATTTACCCAAACCCCCGAAGCTCGGGCAAGGGGCTATAAGGCGGGGCGGTTTAGCTTTAACGTCAAAGGCGGCCGCTGTGAAGCCTGTCAAGGGGACGGCATGATAAAGGTGGAAATGCACTTTTTGCCCGATATGTATGTGCCGTGCGATGTCTGTGTAGGCAAACGCTACAACCGTGAGACCCTAGAAGTCCACTACAAGGGCAAATCCATCTCGGACGTGCTTGCCATGACGGTAGAAGATGCGTTGGCGTTTTTTGAAGCAATCCCTGCCATTCATCGCAAATTAGAAGCCCTGATGCAGGTGGGCTTGGGCTACATTCAGCTTGGGCAATCCGCCACGACATTGTCAGGGGGCGAAGCACAGCGAGTTAAGCTCGCCAAAGAGCTTGCCAAACGAGACACAGGGCAAACCCTTTATATCCTAGATGAGCCAACCACAGGCTTGCATTTTGAAGACATTGCCAAACTGCTTGACATTTTGCACGCCCTGCGTGATAAGGGTAATACGGTGGTGGTTATTGAGCATAATTTGGACGTGATAAAAACAGCCGACCACATCGTGGATTTGGGCTATGAAGGTGGCTCGGGTGGGGGCGAGATTGTCGCCACAGGCACGCCCGAACAGGTGGCACAAGACGAGAAGTCGCATACAGGGCGGTTTTTAAAAATGGTGCTGGATAAGAGCTGATGAAAAAATCCAAACTGCTTAAACTGACCCTAACCGCCTTGGCATTGTTATTGATACCAAGACGAAGTAGTCCCAATCCGCCAAAAAGGTAGCTCATGTACTTATTTGACACCCACACCCATTTTGACGTACCCGAATATGACAGCAAGCGAGATGACTACAACCACACCGCTTTTACGCATGGCGTGCGTCATGTGGTACTTATCGGCTATTTGGCAAAGTATTTTGACAGAATGACGCAGGTTAAACACTATGCCGATGACCATTATCCAATCAAGCACCATTTGGCGTGTGGCTTACACCCGTTATATATCAAAGAGCATGGCGATGATGATTTAATTCTGTTGGATAATTATCTAAAAAAATATCCCAACATTGCCATTGGCGAGATAGGGCTTGATACTTATCCTGATGAATTAAAATCGGTGGATAATTATGATAAGCAATGCCGTTTTTTTATAGAGCAAATCGGCTTATCAAAAACTCATGATTTACCCATTTTATTGCACATTCGCAAATCACACGCCGATATCCTAAAACTTTTAAAGATGCAAAAATACAACGCCCACAATCAAGGCGGTATTGCTCATAGTTTTAGCGGTGGCGAAAATGAAGCATTGCATTTTGCTAAATTGGGTTTTAAAATTGGCATTACAGGGCAAATCACCAACCCCAATGCCAAAAAATTACGCCAAGCGGTAAAAACGGTGTTTGATAAAATTGGCATATCTGCTTTTGTTATTGAGACCGATTGCCCTGATATGAACCCTATTCCTGCTCAAATAGGCGGTAATTATTTTAATGAACCCAAAAATTTAATATATGTTTTAGATGAATTGGCGGTATTATTTAATATGGATAAAGAGACTTTGGCATATAAACTTTGGCAAAATAGCAATGATGCATTTAAAACTAATTTTGACTATTGTTAAATGGTTTTTTAATTCACTTAATTTATTTAAAAATCAATAAAAATTTAAAGAGTAAAAATAAAATGACCAACCGCAGATTTACAGGCACACGCACGCTATATCAAGATGATTTTGATAAATTTGCCAATGCTCACGTTTATATCATCGGTATCGGTGGCGTAGGGTCGTGGGCGACAGAAGCCCTTGCCCGCACTGGCGTGGGGGAGCTGACACTCATTGACATGGACGTGCTGGTAGAGAGTAATGTCAATCGCCAACTGCCCGCCCTAACGGACACCTTTGGTGAATCCAAAATCGGCGAGATGACAAAGCGAGTTGTAGGCATCAATCCTAATATCAAAATCAACGCCATTGATGACTTTATCACGCCTGATAATATCGATAAGCTATTACCAAGTATTGATGTCATAAAAGAATACAAAGCAAAAAAAAGACCGCTTATTATATTGGACTGTGTGGATGATATGAATGCCAAATTGGCAATCGCCCTATATTGTCGATTTAATAAGGTTAAGCTCATCATATCAGGCGGAGCAGGGGGTAAAATTGACCCTTTACAAATAAAGGTAAGTGATTTAAAAGACGTTTATCAAGATCCCTTACTTGCCAAATTACGACAAAATCTAAGAGATAAAAATATCAATAAATCTTTAAAGGAAAAGTTTGGCATGAAGTGTGTCTATTCGTCCGAACCCTTAAAACTTGCCAATGAGTGCCAGAGCGGGCTTAACTGTGGTGGCTATGGCTCGGCAGTAACGGTAACGGCAAGCGTGGGCATGATAATGGCA
The DNA here is from genome assembly GCF_002027555.1 of Moraxella equi. Lineage (GTDB taxonomy): Bacteria > Pseudomonadota > Gammaproteobacteria > Pseudomonadales > Moraxellaceae > Moraxella > Moraxella equi. The sequence goes on along the minus strand of NZ_MXAP01000081.1, from coordinate 10,367 downwards.
AGCGAATGTTTAAAGATGATTGGCAATTTTTAACTTTATCTGTTATTATCTCAATTTGGCAATAAATATATTCACAAAAAACGAAGTTATCTTATGAAAATTTTACAATCCAAACATTATCATCCAAAAAAGATTTTTAATGAAGTCTATATGGACAATCAATATCAAATCGTGGCAGAGGATTTGGAGCGTTCTACGTCCACGCATGACAACCCTTATTATCAGCTTTTATCGTCCATTTTACCCAGTGTTGATTTTCATGACATGGTGATTAAAAAAGACAAATTGGTGGATTTTGTTAAATGTACCGATTATCATCCTGTGGCGTTTGACAAAAAGAACCATGTATTTTATGAAAATGAATTGTGCTATTTTTATGATAAATATGACTTATTTATTGTCGCCAGCGAAAACCTAAGCAATGAATATGACAAAACCATTATTGAATCAGGATTTTTGCGAATAGACCATATTTTTTATGACCCAAGAAATGAGCATTCATTAACCAATATTCGCTCTTTTTTTAATGAGTATTTGCAAAAATACATCTCAAAAGATAGTAAAGTATTGCTATTATTAAAAGAAGGGCGAGATTTGGTATTTAAGCATCAAGGCATTAAACCTTATACGCTTGATTTGCAGACAATGTATAATGACGACTTTTTGCCTGTTCATGCTAAAATTAAAGATGAATTGGCACAAGGCAAAAAAGGCGTGGTATTATTGCACGGTTTGGCAGGGACGGGCAAGACTAATTATATCAAATGGCTCACCGCCCAAATTTCCGATAAGGATTTTATCTTTGTGCCCAATAATATGATTGGCGAGCTTGCCAAACCTGAATTTATGAGTATGCTTATTGAGCAAAAAAATTCGGTGCTGGTATTAGAAGACTGCGAAAATTATATTGCCGAGCGTGTCGGTGGTGGCAATCAAACGGATGTGGTGGGCATTATTCTAAATATCGCTGATGGGATATTGTCAGACGTATTAGAATGCCAGTTTATTTGTACCTTTAATGCCGATTTGATGGATATTGACCATGCTTTATTAAGGCGTGGGCGACTGATTGCTGAATATCAATTTGGTAAATTGTCCATTGAAAAATGTAATAATTATCTTAAGTCCATTGGCAAAGACATCACGGTGGATAAAGAGATGACCCTTGCCGAATTAACCCATATTGATGAAAAAGAATATAAAGCGGTTGATGATAAAAAAGTGGGATTTGGGTTTGTTTAAATCTATTGGTGTTAAATTTTAGATAGATGAATAAGGGTGATTAAATTTGCCCTTATTTTTTTATATCAATTTCTAATTGCTCTTAATAAACACCTGCATACCCATAACGCTGATTATTAACCTGAGTAACAAAGGTGATGCCATAGCGTAAATGGGTGTTATTATGCCATTGATAAATAAAGCTATACGGCTTATAAAATTGATGTGTGTCATGCATGAGAGTTAAATGCAGTCGCTCTAAATCGCTAATGTCTTCGGTGATAAGGCGGTCATTATCAAGATAAATAAAATGGCATGGCGACTTTGCTTGTGGCGTGGTAAAAATTTGCTCACTGAAATGATAGTGGCAATATACCGCTTTATCCTGTCCGATATTGGGCGGAGCATAGCTGATATAATCCACGTCATTAGGAATGTGGGGTGCTAATTTGGGATTGATGTGCTTGGCGTGGTAGTTAAGATTGGAGATATGGCAATTATCCGCCCCCGAGTGCGTATTTTGGCTTTGATTAAATTCATCTTGGATTGTTTGAATGGTTTGTTTATTGCCAATCACATGAAGGGCGGGCATATCAAAATCGTGATTGGTCATAAAATCCGCCCCGTGTTTTAGGGCAATCTTGCTCAGCTCTTTATGCATGCACATATCATGGCTGATATGGGTAAATTGGCTTTGATTATTGGGTAATAAAATCATGGCGATAATCGCCACGCATGATAGGGCGATAAGCAAGGGAGTGATAAATTTCATGATTGGTAATCTTTTTGAGTTATCCTAAATCAGCCAAACAATTTTGTCAAGGATAATCATTATCAAATAATCCATGTTCGCAATTTGCAAACAGATAACTTAGGAAAACATTTTAAAGCGGTAGTAATCTATGCTACAATAACATCGCTTTTTTAGCAAAATCTAGCCAGCTTTTTAGCCAGCCAAAAGGAAAATTACCATGACTGTCATCAAAAAAGACGATTTTATCGCCTCCATTGCAGATGCATTTCAGTACATCAGCTACTATCACCCCACCGATTATATCGAAGCCCTAGCCGAAGCCTTAGAGCGTGAAGAAAACCCTGCCGCTAAAGACGCCATGACCCAAATTTTGGTAAACAGCCGTATGTGTGCCGAGGGTAAACGCCCGATTTGCCAAGACACAGGGATTGCGACAGTGTTCCTGAAAGTCGGCATGAATGTAACTTGGGAGTCTGATATGAGCGTGGCGGACATGGTAAACGAAGGTGTTCGCCGTGCCTACAATCACCCTGATAACACCCTGCGAGCCAGCGTACTTGCTGACCCTGCGGGCAAACGAGTGAACACCAAAGACAATACCCCTGCCGTCATTCATATGGAAATCGTGGCAGGCGATAAGGTGGAAGTTACCTGTGCTGCTAAAGGGGGTGGTAGTGAGAACAAATCCAAACTTGCCATGCTAAACCCGTCTGACAGTATCGTGGATTGGGTGTTAAAGAGCATTCCTGAAATGGGTGCAGGCTGGTGTCCACCGGGGATCTTGGGCATTGGTATCGGTGGCACGCCTGAAAAAGCAACTCTTTTGGCAAAAGAGAGTCTCATGAACCACATTGACATTCATGAGCTAAAAACCAAAGCTGAAAGCGGAGCAGAGCTTTCTACCACAGAGAGTCTACGCCTTGAACTCTTTGAAAAGGTAAACGCACTTGGCATTGGGGCACAGGGCTTGGGCGGATTGACCACCGTGCTTGATGTCAAAATCCTAGACTATCCAACGCACGCAGCCAGTAAGCCTGTGGCGATGATTCCTAACTGTGCCGCCACTCGCCACGTAGAATTTGAGCTTGACGGCACAGGAGCGGTAAACCTAGAACCGCCAAGCATGGACGTGTATCCTGATGTTACTTATAGCCCTGATAGCGGTAAGCGTGTTAATGTGGATACCCTAACCAAAGAAGAGGTGGCGACATGGCAAACAGGCGATGTGCTACTATTAAACGGCAAAATCTACACAGGGCGAGATGCTGCTCACAAACGCATGACTGACATGCTAAATAATGGCGAAACCTTGCCTGTGGACTTTACCAACAAACTCATCTATTACGTTGGGCCTGTTGACCCTGTGCGTGATGAAGTGGTGGGGCCAGCAGGGCCGACAACTGCCACTCGCATGGATAAATTTACCCGTCAAATGCTAGAACAAACAGGTCTTTTGGGCATGATTGGTAAATCCGAGCGTGGTAAAATTGCCTGTGAAGCCATCGCCGACAACAAAGCGGTGTATCTCATGGCGGTGGGCGGTTCGGCATATCTGGTGTCAAAAGCCATTAAAAACGCCAAAGTGGTTGCTTTCCCTGAGCTTGGTATGGAGGCGATTTATGAATTTGAGGTTAAGGACATGCCCGTAACGGTGGCGGTGGACAGCAATGGCGTATCGGTACACGCCACCGCCCCAAAAATCTGGCAAGCCAAAATCGGTAAAATCCCTGTGGTGGAAGGCTAAACGTCCAAATGTTCGGTCAATAAACCACAACACACACCCCAAGCAAGGTCTTTGAGGTGTGTTTTTGTGAGTTATAAAAGAGATGTAACCAAATCGCCAAACTCATCAAACACCCCATCAGGGCGACTGTCGGCAATCGGCTCGCCATAGTTATAACCATAAGTTAGGGCAAGCGTGGTTATCCCTGCGTTTTGTCCTGCCAAAATGTCATTTTTTGAGTCGCCCACCATCACCGCTTGGCTTTTGTCTATGCCTAGTGTTTGGAAAATGTGTAAGAGTGGTTCGGGGTTGGGTTTTTTTACCGCCAAACTATCGCCACCAATCACACAAGCAAATTTGTCCGTCCAGCCCATGTTATTTAAAATGTCGGGCAAAAATTGGGCAGGCTTATTGGTGCAAAGAGCCAGTGTAAAGCCTTGTGTTATAAGGCGGTTTAATCCGTCCGTTACCCCATTGTACTCCAGCGTTTTGCCTTGACAAGTGGCGTATTCTTTTAAAAATATCTCATGGGCGTGGTGCAAATTGTCAAGTGATAGCTCCGCCCACACTAATGCCCGCTCCACGAGTTTCACCGAGCCATTACCCACCCACGTCCGTACGTTATCCGTACCAGCAGGGGATTTGTCAAAATGAGCAAGCATTTTGTCCACGCCATCCGCCAAATCAGGCACGCTGTCAATGAGTGTGCCATCCAAATCAAAAATGATGAGTGATTTTGTCATAAATTTGCCTATTTTTTAAAATTTACCAAAAGATTTAACTTAGATTTTATCAAAAAGTTTGTAACATTGACCAAGAAATCATGAAAACTTGGCGTAAATTGTAACAATTTATGTAAAACTTACCCATTTTTACCAAAAATCGCCCAGAATTTTTGATGATTTTAAAAATTTTTGGGGAAAATTTGCTGAAATTTTCAAAAATTTTAAAAAGATTGAACTGATTTTGGGTGTTTTTGATGATAAATAAGAATGTTTTTTGGCAAAATAACGCAATATTTGGGCGTAGATTGTGATAAAAGTAACAAAATATTGCAAAATTGGGCAGATGTAAAAGGGGGTAGGGCGAAATTTTGCAAAACTTTACATTTAACACCACAAACACGCACAGTTTTTAAGAAATATTTTGTTACTATACACACATTGGCACTGATGACGAACCATCAGATGACGAGATAATAAACAAACTCGGTGCTTGCACCACAATTGGAGAGAAACCATGAAAACACTAAACAAAACTCTATTAGCTCTTGGTGCGTCATCACTATTGGCAATGAGTGCCAGTGCTGCCGTAAGCTACGGTGCAAATAGCGTGGGTCAGCCTTATGTGGGCGTAAAAGTAGGTCAATTTGACGTTGATAACGCTCGTGGTCATAAAGGTGACTTGACTGCTTATGGCGTATATGGTGGTTATAACTTCGACCAAAACGTCGGTGTTGAGCTAGAATACCAAGGTGCTGACAGCGAAAAATATAACCATAATGGCAATGAGTACGAACTAAAAGCGAAGACTTATGGTGCGTATGGTACTTATCGTTACCACTTCAACAACTCACCAGTCTATGCCAAAGGTAAATTGGGTCTGTCTAAAACAGAAGTTGAAAACAAAACAACCAACAGCAACCTATATTTTAGCGAAACAGACAAAACGTCAATCGCTGGTGGCGTGGGTCTAGGTTTCCAACCAACCGCTAACTTCGGTATCGAAGCAGGTTATAACTACCTAAACTCTGATGCCAACATGTGGGGCGTAGGTGCTCACCTAGCATTCTAATTTTGGCACTCCATGACATGAACAACCGTAGAGCGATTTACGGTTGTTTTTTTGTCGTTCAAAGTATTGTAAGCTCAATTACACCCAACCAACTTAATATTTACCATGCCCTACGCCCACACATCATTGTATTTGTAGTAATTTTAAAGTCTATTGGGTATAAATGTCGTCGTTCATAAAAACAGGGCAAATCATTGCCCCGAATATTTTTTATTTTGGTATTTTTTATTTTTGCTTACTGTGGCGATTTTATCGTTGCTGTTGCCACGACATTGCCATGCTCTCTCATCTCAAGCACAAGCCCATTATCATCATCGCTAAGCACATGCCAGTCGCCCACGCCTTTGGGCAGACCGTTGGCGGTGACGCTGATGCATTTATTTTTTAGGCGAATCATCGGTAGGGTGTGTTTGTAGATGGTGCTCTGTCCGTCTTGTTGGATGATTTGCCCTGCAATCACACTCGCCTGTGAGCGGTGGGGGGCGACATAGCGACAAGGCACACCGTCAATGCTGATACAGTCGCCTAGGGCGTAGATGTCAGGCACGCTCGTTTGTAGGGTTTGGGGATTGACGGCGATGCCTGTGTGTTTGTTAAAGGTCAGATTGGCACGCAAGGGCAAGCGTTTGTGAACCTGAAGCCCTGTGGCGACGATGATTTCATCGACCAGTAAGGGGCTGACCGTCTCGCTGTCGCAGTCAAATAAGTCAATCTCATAGCCGTGTGCGGTGGCATTTACACCTTTGACCATGCTATGACCGAGCCAATTTACCCCAAGGGCTACAATGGCGTTTAAAATCCGCTCACCTGCCATGGCAGGCAGTAGGGCGGATAAGGGTCGGGGGTGTACGTCAATGAGACTGACCTTATGACCTGCCTTTATCAAGTCTTCGCTAAGCTCGGTGCCAATCATGCCTGCCCCGATGATGGCGACGTGCTTGGGGGTGGTTAGTCGGGATTTGAGTTCGTCAAACCGTTCCAAATGATTGACGTGCCATGCCATCTCTTTGGCGATGGTGGGCGGATAGGCAGGGCTAGCACCGATGGCGAGAATGAGTTTGTCATAATATACCCTGCCACGGGTGGTGTGCAGGTTCTGGGTGTGGGTGTCAATGTTGGTGACGTAGGTTTTGGCAAGCAGACGTACGTTGTTATCAAGGGCAGACTGACTGCCCGTGGCACGCACCAGTTCGGCTCGTCCTTTGTTTTGGGATAGGGCGACCGACAGCATGGGCTTGTGATAACGGTCGGCGTCATCGGCACTGATGAGTGTGATGAGCAAGTCCTTGTCCAAAGCACGCAAAGCGTCTACCATCGCCCAACCTGCAAGACCCGCCCCAATGATGACCACGCCACGCTCGGTGCGGTCAAAGACGACGGCAGTGGCGATGTGGCTTGTCTCTTCATAAGGCTCAAAGTCGCTTTTGCGTACGCCACACAGCGGACATTGCCAATCATCGGGAATGTCTTCAAAACGAGTGCCAGCAGGCAAGCCGTCTTCGGGGTCGCCCAGTTCTTCATCATAGATATAGCCACAGGCAAGGCAGATAAATTTACGCCATGCACCACGACCATCGGTGGGGGAAGTTGTCATGATTACCTTTTTATATAAATTAAATGAAATACTCAATCGGACGAACTTTGGGTTCATCCATCAGCTGATGAGACAGATAACGCAAATGCTTGATGGCAGGCGTGACAATCGCCACAAACTGAGCTTCACGCAGACGGCGTTGGGGGTGGGCAGTCATCAGATAGCCTTTTGCCCCTTGATGAAGCATGGCAGATTGGGTGGCTTTTAGGGTCAGCATTGCCCCTTGTTCACGCACGTTTAGCACGTCTAAGAAAAACTCTTTGTCGCTGTTAAAGGGGTCTTTGCCAAGGCTTAGGGTTTTGGCGACCAGATTGTCAAGCTCCAAGGTTAGACTGCCTGTTTGGTCTTCTAAAAAGGCGTTGGAGACCGCCGTGCCTTCTTTGATGTCGTCAATGGCTCCCATGATAATCCCTACTCCGATACCAAGTTGCATGAGTACAAATGCCGAGCGAATACGGGCGATGAATGCTTTGCAGGGTAGGGCGATGATGTCGTCGGTACTGATGGGATAGTCGGTCAGCTCAATACGTAGCGTGCTAGACCCTTCCATGCCACTAAATGCAGGGCAAGGGCGCAGTTGCCACGAACTTTGGCGTGCTTTATCAAACTGCAAAAGGAAAAACACTTCATCGTCCGTGCCATCTATCTGTGCCACGGCACCGCAGTATTGACCGTCTTTGATGTGACTAATCCACGGCAGGATACCGCTAACTTTGTAGCCGCTGCCGTCCTTTTTGGCGACAAATTTCATGCTCTCGATGTTTGCCCATGCCTTCATTGGGTTGGACAGAGCGGTACCGCCAAAGGTGTGGGCAAGGGCGTGGTTGTCCAAAAATTCACCCTTTAACAGGCTGTTGTCCGATTGGTCAATATACAGCCCCATCACTTGATGACACCACGTCAAAAAAGCGGTCGTGCCACACACTCGCCCCACGTTGGCATTGGCAAGGATTGCCAAATTAAAGCGGTTGCCATGGGCGTTTAGGTGTGGGGCGAACAGCCCTGCCTTGCCCAGCTCTGCCATCTCGGCAAGCGGGTAATAACCCTTATCGATGTCGATGACTTTGGGGGTGATGTGTGTGTTGGCAAGTGTGGCGATGTTGTCTAAAAAGGCAGTTTGGTCAGTAAAGTGAAACATGAAAAGGCTCTTATGTCGTTTTGGAATAAGTGGTATTATAAAATGAAAGGGTGGACTTGTTATTTTCCAATTTGGCATAAGTATAGCATATTTGGGAACATGGGCGCATTTATTCGCACTCGCCATGTATCATCTGCAATATGTTCCCCACCTTATCCAAACATTCTTGGTATTCACTCTCCATATCCGATTTTATGGTAATACCGCCCCCTGCCCAAAGCTCTGCTTTATCTGTTTTTTGTAAAGTGCGAATGAGTACATTCCAAATGCCTGTGCCATCAAAATTTAAATAACCCATCGTACCACAATATGCTCCACGTGGACTTATTTCCAATTCATTGATAATCTCACAAGCCCGTTTTTTTGGTGTGCCTGTGATTGACCCTGCTGGCAAACTGCCAAATAAGACTTCTAGGCTATGTACGTCTTTTAATTGGGCGGTAATGGTGCTGACCATATGATGTACGTTTTTAAAACTTTCAATGGCAAAGCGTTTGGGGGTTTTTACCGTGCCGATATGGGCGTATTTGCCTAAGTCATTACGCAGTAAATCCACAATCATTAAATTTTCGCTAATGTCTTTTTCGCTGTTTGTGAGTTCGTTTTTTAATTTATCATCAATAATGGGGTCGCTGTGTCGGGGGCGTGTGCCTTTGATGGGTTTGGCAATCAGATGAATATTGCCATTTTCCCCATAAAATTCAAAAAACAATTCAGGCGATACCGACAATAATTCAAAATTGGTTAATTGTAAATAACCTGCAAAAGGAGCATTCATTTGATGTTGTAAATTGGGTAAATGGCTGGATAAATTAGCCAAATCCGCTTGCCAACTTTGCGTTAAGTTAATTTGATAAGTATCGCCTGCTTTGATGTATTCTTGGGTTTGGTTAAAGGCTTGGGTATAATCTTGTTTTTGCCATGATGAGATAAATTGGGCAGGTGTTGGTTTTGGCAATTTTTTATTTAATAAATCAGCCAAACTATTTTTTATTTCATCAAAAATCTCTTTATCAGTATTTACGCCAATCAAGTCAAATCCATATTCACACGGCTTAATATAAATATCATAATGCCCAAAATAAGCACAAGGCTGGTTGGGCTTGATAGCGATGTCATGATTTAATTCATGAGCTGATAGGTCATAACCGATAAAGCCCATTAAGCCGTGGGTATATTCGTCTTTTTGGCTGGGGCAATCCAAATTTTTGCCATAGGCAATGAGTTCATTTTGCCAATCGGTGTAGGTAGATGGGTAGCTTTGGCGTTCGTTGTGGCGGTTGTTTTTATGAATGTACAAACCGTCCGCCCAAACAGCCGTCCATGAAACAACAGGGCAAATGCCAATGACGGGGCGATGAGCGTTGTGCAAAAAACATACCTGCCAATCGGGGCGGTGCGTGGCAATCAAGGCGGTAAGGGTGCTTGGGCTGTGGAGGGTGGTAAAGTGGTGTGTGAGCATTGTTAAAATGATAAAGAAAAAGCGAATTGTAAAGCAAGTTTGTCAAAAATAAAACCCTATTTTTAATAATAGGGTTAATCATCATAAAAATGACTTATCAATACCAATGGTTAGCCAAACTTTTTCAGCTTTGCAATTCGGAATGTTAATGATGTTATTGGCTAAATAGCCATCATAGTTACTTTGTGAACCGCCAACGCTGACTTTGTCGCCAAGTGCAAATTTTTCACCGTGATTATTGCCAATCCAAAACGGTTCATTTTGCCAATCAACATACAAACCCGTTACCACAATCAACAGGTCATCAATGTACAAACAGCCATTTTTAGCATTGAGTGTGCCTGTATAAAGTGCCGCATTACCTTCCGCTCGCCGATTGGTTGAATACACGACAAAGACCGATGGTTCTGACGGGGCTACTTTGCTTGGCTGAGCCGTGTCAATGGTTGCTTGCTCGGTGGGTTTGGGTGCGTTTGTGACTGACACCCCAAAAGGGCAAGTAGTAAAACTCCAAAAATACTTTTGTAAATATGTTTATTTGGCATATAACACCTATTTTAATGAAGTTCTAAAACCCTACAAGTTTAAATTATTGTTTTTATTTTTTAAATGAACATAATATACCCAAAGCACTTTAAAATTGGTACAAAATTGGTTTTGTAAGTAGCAACTGTATCCCTT
>NZ_MXAP01000080.1 GCF_002027555.1 Moraxella equi | reverse complement strand
GATATTTTTGCGATTTTACAGGTTGTTGATTGATAAAATCAATGTTTGTAATTAATAAAAAAATACAATTATACTAAAAATCCTGCAATAGGAGCGGTTTTATGAAAAATTATTGATAAACGGTAGTTTTTTTTATGATTGTTGGTTGGTTTTTGTAGGAATTGAGTTGTTTGGAAGGTGGAATGCTAAAAGCGGATGATAAAAAAGACGACCATCGGCCGTCTTTTGTTATTGGTAAAACTCATTCAAAAATCTTGATATAAGCCCCAGCTTTTAGTTCATCCACCCAGTCTTCTTCGGCTTGGGGGGCTTGACGGCTAAATAGTATCTCACGAGCTTTGTCTTTGCGTGTTTCATTACTCATGTCTCGTTGGCGGGTGTTTCCCACTTTTAGGATGTGCCAGCCAAACTGCGTGCGAAACGGGGTGGAAAAATCACCAGCGACAGTATTTTTCATCATGGCTTCAAACTCTGCCACCATCTGCCCGTCAGTAACCCAGCCCAAGCGACCGTTTTGGGTGGCAGAGCCTGTGTCATCAGAATACGTGGCCGCCATCGCCCCAAAGTCCGCTCCTTTTTGTAGTTCGCTGTATAGGGCGTTGATTTTTTGTTGTGCCATGGCATCACTTTGAGTATCATCGACTTTGACCAGAATATGACTGGTCTGCCATTCAGGGATAAGCACTTGTTCGACAGGGATTTTTTGTCCTTCAGGCGAGTTTAAAAAAGCATTGACTTCCTGCTCACTGATGTTAATGCGTGGGCGGACTTGGGCTTGCCATAGTGCCACTAGGCTGGCATCTTCGATGACTTGACGGCGAAGTTCGGCATAACTGCCTGCCTGTTTGCCATCAAGCGAACGTTGAAAATCTGCTAGACTGTCAAAGCCTTCTTTGCTAGCGATGGCGAGCAGTTCACGATTGACCGCATTTTCATTGGGGCTAAACCCTGCACGGTTCACCAGTCCAAGCTGTAATTTGCGTGTGATGAGGGCATCCATGGCAAGATTTTGGATTTCGGCGTTAGATAAGGCAATGCCTCTGTCACGATATTCACGAGCCATGACTTGACTGGCGGTGATGAACTCGCTTTTTAGGATAATCTCGTCATTAACCTGTGCCAAAATGCCATCGGTACTGCTTGTTACGCTAGGGGTGTTGGCGGTGGCGACTGTTGCCATGCCTAGGCTTAGACTGATGGCAAGCAGGGATTGGATAAGGGGGTGTTTCATTGTTGTTCCTATAAAATTGTTAATAAATAAACCAAATCAGTTTAGCATTTCATCATCATCTCGTCAAATGCTATGATTTAAATAAATCAATAATCCTGCTGCCATGCTCGATTGACGGTGTCATAACCCAAGACTTTATCCGACATCAGACGGTTTAGCTTACCGCCACTGGTGATGCCATTTAGGCGAATCTCTGCCATGATGGCGTTATCCGCTCCTGCTTCGGGGTTTAGGTCGTTGCGATAACGACGAGCATAGACCGACAGCCCATAACAGCAATCTTCATAATTAACCCCAACCAAGGCATCGAGCAGGCGGTCGTTTTTGTAGTCGTATTGGGCTTGGGTCATGACACGCCAGCGGTTGTTGATGGGAAAGACGGCAGATGCGGTATAAGCCGATAGGGCAAGCTGACCTGTGGCGGGGTTGTCTTTGCGTTCGATGACACCAAAGTTGTACAGCTGATTATCACTGGGCTGATAACGTAGCTGAGCGACGATGGCGCTTAGGTCATAGGTGGGGGTAAATGCCCCGCCCGCTTCCACCCAAAAGTTATCCGTCGGCTGAGTAGATGCTCGCCACGCCATCCCTGATGTGCTGCCTGTAAAGGTTTGGCTGTCATCCACGCCCACACGAATGTCATCTAAATAAATCTGCTCGGCAATGCCCCCATCAAAGCGTGTCAGACCCGTCCCATCCACATAGCGATAATGCAGGGCAGGGGTGATGGCGTGCAAGTCGCCAATGCGGTCATAGCCCAAGAACCAAGAATCAGACAGCAGGCGGTCGTAGCTAATTTGTCCGATGGCAGTTTCAAAGTTGGGGATGTTGCTTTGGTCTTTGTAGGGGGTGTAGGTGTATTTTAGGCGTGGCATGATGACTTGATGACCGCCCAAGCTGTCGTCATACAGCCCAAAGGGTGAATCTGCCTTTTTAAAAAATAGCCCTGTATCTAGTCCAATCCTAGGGGCGAACACCGAATAAGTGCCTTCGTCTTCGGTAAGATTTTGTCCGATAAGACTGTCTTCATCATAAGACGCATACAGATGTGTCAAGGCAAGCGATGGCGTGGCATAGCCCCATGAGCGAGTCATCGGATAACCTGCCGAGAGCTGGTTGTACATGCGAAAGCCTGATTTTTCCGTCTCGGAGTTGTCTTTGATGGATTTTTTAAAATAAGCAGAGTTGTGAATCCCTTCTACTTTTAGGCGGTTTAGCATGTCAAATTCATTGACAAGTTTTGGCAAGCGATAATGAACCGACAACTGGGGCAGGCGTGAGTAAGGCTTGTCTTTATCTAAGATGGTCGTGCCGTCGTTATTTGTGCCATGCAATGTCTGAAATGTCTCAGCTCGCAAGTCGGCACTGATGTAGTCATTATAGTAGCTGGCTCCGATGTTGCGTGGTAGGTTAAGTGGATTACCTTCGATGCCGAGCGTGTCAAAGTCATTAAGATAACTGCTGTCCGAGACATAGCGATAATGAGCGTAGGCGGACAGATGGGGGTGGCGTTTGGACTGCCAGGAGTGGTCATAAAACAGGCTTTTGCGGTCTTCGCCATTATATTTGCGGTCATTGGGCAAATAAGAGCCACGCAACACGCCTGCCCCGACATGCTGTGTCAGGTAGCGAAATTCGCCCGTGAGTATGGGATTTTTGTTACTAAACACCGTGGGCGTGATGGTGGCGTCATAGTTAGGGGCAAGGTTTAAATAGTAGGGCGTGCTAATCTCAAAACTGTCCGAGCCAAACCCTGCCGTTGGCAACAAAAAGCCACTGGCACGTCTGTCATCAATGGGAAAGTTAAAATACGGCAAATAAAAGACAGGCACGTTACCGATTCTTAGTGTGCTGTTTTTTGCCACGCCACGCCCTGTGTCGTTATCAATGTCAATACTACTGGCGTCCAAATGCCATTTGCGTTCGGTTGGCGGGCAAGTGGAGAACATGACGTCCTGCATGTGGTATTGGTTATCGCCGACTTTGTTTAGGGTGTGGGCATGTCCGTGGGCGTTCATGGTGGTACTGGCAAAAGCGACGTCATGAGCGGTAGCGGTCCTGCCATCATCGGCGTAGTATAAGTTATCGGCAACCCCGATAATCCCTGCACCGCTTACCTTGCTACCGCCAGTGCTGGGCGGTCGGTCATCACTAAACAGCACTTGCCCTGTGGCACGCATTTGCCCTGTGCTGGGCTGATAGATGAGCTTGTCAGCGACGATTTGCTGACCGTTTTGTTCGATGATGACATTACCGGCAAGCTCGGCGTAGTCTTTATTGTCATAGTAGCCGTAGTCGGCTTGGGCGTAGAAAGTCTCGTTATCATCGCCATGACCCCGATAGCCCAGAGTTTGGCTTAGACTCTCTCGCTTAGGCTGTACCCACACCCCTTCACAGCGTGCCACGTGTCCGCCTGTGCTTGGCTTGGCGTGATAATATTGGGCAAGTTTGGCAAGACTTTGGCTTTTTTGTGTGTTGGCATGATGGTCTTGGCCGATGTTCTCACTGCTGATAAACGTGGTGTTTTGCTTGCTCTTACCGCCTTGACTATCATGAATGTCCGATGTGACAAATGATGTGGGGTTTGGGTTATGATTTGATGTGTTACCCTGTTTGTTACTACCTGTCAGTTTATCATTAAGATATGGATTATCATCAAGCTGTGGGTTGTCCTGCGTACGGTATTGGGGGCTTTGCGAAGTGATGGCATGATGGGACAGATGAGCAAGTCTAGGCTGAGTGATGGTAGGGACAGAATTGGCGGTTTGGGTGTCATTGTTGGTAATAAATCCCAAACCATCATCGGTCTTAGCCTCTACCTTTGCCCCTGCGACCGTTTGAACGGCGGCAGGCGTGGGCGTATGGCTCATCGTGCTGTTGGAGCTTGGGCGTGTGATGTCATCGGATGTCACAAAACTTTGGGCGTGACTTAGGGTAGGCAATACGCCAAACAACGCCATGCCGACACAGATGGCCAATTCGTGTTTTTTGCCAAAAAAATCCTGTTTTTGTCTGTCCTGTTTGTTCTGCGTTGCCTGTCCACGTGTCATGATGTTACCTGAATTGACTTAGGGTGATTTTTAAATGTGGTTAAAGTTGGTTATTTTACCCTATTTTTGATTTAAAATTAATAGGGCGTACCTACCCTTGATAACATTTTTTAAAAATATGATGAAAATTTAGGGATTTCAAGCCATTTTCATATGAAAAATGGCTAAATCTTGTGGCTTGAAGTCAAAGTCCGCAGTTGATATTTCAATATCAACTGCGGACTTTTTCCTTGAAAAATAGGCGATTCCCCTGTTTTTTAAATTAGGTGTTTTTCATGGCAAATACCAAAGGCAGGCACGCCCTAGTTTTTGTCATGTCTTAAAAATTTGCCGTCAAAAAACAATACACCGAAAATGACTGGTGTAACGCCCAAAAATCCGCTAAACTATGGCACTTACTTAACCATTTAACCAAATCATTTAACTTAACGATTTTAACCATAAGGGCATACCATGACTCGCCATGATGAGATGATGAATTTTTTAAACAATCACCTAACTGCTGGTTTTACGGTAGAGAGCTTGGCAGGAGATGCCAGTTTTCGCCGTTATCATCGCATTCATTTTAAGGTGGCAAGCGAACACGATAAAGATGAAATGACGTATCTTTTGATGGATGCTCCGCCTGACAAAGAGAGCGTGACTGAATTTGTATCGGTGGCAGGTATCATGAGTGAAGCGGTGAATGTGCCTGACATCATCGCTCAAGACATTCCCAAAGGATTTTTGTTATTACAAGACTTTGGCACGACCGAATTTGCCCATTTAATCAAAGACGATAAATCAAATATGTCTCGCTATTATCAAAAAGCCTATGAGACATTAATCAAATTACAGGATTTGGATATTAATGTTGATTTGCCAGCATATAGCGATGAGAAATTAAATGATGAGATGGATTTATTTAGCCAGTGGTTCTCGCCGTATATTAACGTATCATTTACCGCCGATGATGAGTTATTATGGGAGCGACTAAAAACACAAGTCATCACTGATGTCCAAAGTCAGCCCAAAGTCATTGTTCATCGCGATTATCACAGTCGCAATCTCATGCAAGATAAAGCGTCTGATGAGCTGGGCGTGATTGATTTTCAAGATGCGGTGATTGGGGCAGATACTTATGACTTGGTGAGTTTGGTGCGAGATGCGTACATTGATGTGGATGAGACGTGGGTGAATGAACAGATTGGAATTTTTTATGAATTAAAAAACCCGAACATGACATTGCATGACTTTACCAAAAATGTCAATATCATGGGCATACAGCGACATTTAAAAGTCTTGGGGATTTTTATTCGTCTGTATCAGCGAGATAGCAAAGCGCGTTATTTGCAAAACATCCCCAAAGTGATGAATGATTTGTGCCATGAGCTTAACTGGCTAAGTGAGCAGGGCGGTGA
The DNA here is from genome assembly GCF_002027555.1 of Moraxella equi. Taxonomy (GTDB): domain Bacteria; phylum Pseudomonadota; class Gammaproteobacteria; order Pseudomonadales; family Moraxellaceae; genus Moraxella; species Moraxella equi. Next base: position 17,621 of record NZ_MXAP01000080.1, on the reverse strand, counting down.
TGATATTTATACTGATTTTAAGGAATTCATTTGTCAAAAAATCCTACCTACTTATAATCAGGTATTTATATCGGCATAAATAAATGAAAATAGGATGATGATATGATAAATTGTCCTATTTTTATTTTGATGTTTGATGTGTTTAATTTTACAATTGATATGATTTATTTATTTTAAAAACCCAATCATTTATAAAAACTTATTTATAAAAGGCAAACCATGATAACCCAAGCCATGATTTTATCAGCAGGTAAAGGCACCAGAATGCGTCCTTTGACCCTGACCACGCCCAAGCCTCTTGTGATGGTGGCACAAAAGCCCCTGATGGTGTGGCATATCGAACGTCTAAAACAGGCAGGCATTACCGACATTACTCTAAATGTCGGCTATTTGGGCGGGGTGATTATTGACTTTTTTAAAGGTCGTGATTTTGGCGTGAATATCCACATATCCGATGAGAGCGTCCTGCCTGAGCCTTTGGAGACAGCAGGGGGTATACGCTATGCACTGGCTCATGGGAAACTAAAAGATGAGCCGTTTTTGCTCATTAATGGCGATGTGTGGAGCGAGTTTGCGTTTGACGGATTGGCTCATCACAGTCTTGGTAATCATCTGGCTCATCTGATGCTGACCGCCAATCCTGAGCATAACCCCACGGGCGATTTTGCTTTGGCACAGATGTCGGCAGGGGGGTCGGGTGTGGTCGGACTAAAAAGCGATGATGGCGACAACTACACCTTTGCTGGCATTAGCGTGATGTCGCCACAGATGGTGGCAGGCGTGGGCGTGGGCGAGATAGCACCACTGGCACCACTGCTACGTTCGGCGATGGCAGGGGGGCGTGTCAGTGGCGAGATGCTGAGTGATAAATGGGTTGATGTCGGCACGATGGAGCGACTGCATGAAGTGGAGCGGTATGTTCGGGGCGTTTGGTAAAAACGGGTGGGAGAATTTTATAAAATAGTTTTTAAAAAATAATTTTATAAGTTTCAATGGTTTATAAATTTTATGTAAAATTTCTCAAAAAACCATTTGACACCCATCAAAAAATCTATATAATACGCACCACAACGAACGACATACATAACAAATAAACATGGTTTAAATTGTTTATTAAAATAGTTAAGTAAGTTGAGTTCGGGCGGTTAGCTCAGTTGGTAGAGCGTCTGCCTTACAAGCAGAGGGTCAGCGGTTCGAATCCGTTACCGCCCACCATTTTAAATCTTTTATGGTTAAAAAAGATTAGCTTAGCAGCGGTAGTTCAGTTGGTTAGAATACCGGCCTGTCACGCCGGGGGTCGCGGGTTCGAGTCCCGTCCGCTGCGCCATTTTTAACTGGTTTTTCCAGTTTATCCCCTAAGTCTACCCTGATTTAGGGATTTTTTTATGCCTTTATTTTATACACTAGGGTATGCCTACTTTCATATTTACCATAAAATGAGAAAAATTGCCCGTTTTCAAGGAGATATCAAAGGCGGCGTACCCTAATTTCTAAAATTCTAAAAATAATACAACAGCTTCAAAGGTTGTTTTATGGACGCAGTTTGGCGTCTTCTTCTGTCATGATTTGCCGTGCCACATGAATGATAAGCTGTCTTAGCCATTTATGAGCAGGGTGGTGTTGTAGTAGGGGCGACCACGCCATTTTAAGCTCAAATTCTGGAATGAAAAATGGCGGTTCTTTGACCACGATTTGTGGATTATTTTGGGCTTGTAGATTTGCCACACGAGTGGGTAGCGTGGCAATCAAATCTTTGTTGGCGGCGAGCATGGCGGGCATTTGATAATGACGGGTAAACACGCTGATTTGGCGTTTTTGTCCCAGTCGCTGTAAGGCTTGGTCGATGGAACCCAAACCGCCTGATTTTTCAGGATTGACCCCAAAACCCACGCCCATGCCCGTTTTGGATACCCAGACGTGCTGAGCTTTTAGGTAATTTTTTAGGTTAAAACGGTGCAAATGGGGCGACTCTGCCGACAGCAGACAACTAAATGTATCACGCCACACCAGCACCTGATGAAAACTCTGCGGTATCTCATTAAAACGGTTAATCGCCAAATCCACTCGCCCCTGCTCCATGTCCCGATACGACACATCGGATGGGGTCAAAAAGTCCAAAATCACGTTCGGGGCTTCGCTTCTAAGGGCTTTGACAAGGCGTGGCACAAGTGTGGCTTCGGCATAGTCCGATGTCATGATCCGAAACACCCGAGACGTGCTATATGGACGAAACTCGGTGCGTGGCTCCAACAGTATCCCTACGTCCGAGAGTATCTCACGAATACGTGGCTGTAACTCACAGGCTCGCTCGGTCGGGGTCATGCCCTCAGACGACCGCACGAGCAAGGGGTCATTAAACAGCGAACGCAATCTACGCAAAATATTACTCATCGCAGGCTGAGTAATGCCAAGCTGTTCGGCGGCACGGGTGACGTTTTTCTCACGCAGTAGCACGTCCAAATAAACAATCAGGTTTAAATCAACTTTTTGTAAATTCATAATTGCCTTTTTATGTTTTGTATTTAATGTAATTGCACCATTTCATTTTTGGTGATTTGTAAAACACCATCAATCGCTTGATAAGATTGTATTTGTTTATCTAAATCAGTTGCCGTGATTTTTACCGCCACGGCATTTATGTTATCATATAAATAAACAACCTCATCGTGATGATGATTGATGTGTGTTAATAAATTGTCTTTTTTATTTTTGTCAAAATAAATAATAAAAATATCCCACTGGGCGGTTTGTGTTATTTGTGGTTTTTTATTATCAGATTTGTGGGGAATATTGACACAAGCGGTTAATACGATAATAGGAAATAATAATAAATATTTCATAAATTGCCTTTTAAAAGATGAAAATATTTTTGATAAATAGGTTAAATGATTAAAACTTGTGTCCCCACATCTACCACATCATATAGCCACACCACGTCATCATTTCTCATACGAATACAGCCATGCGACATCGGCACGCCCACAGGCTCGGTATCGGGCGTGCCGTGAATGTAGATATATCGAGCGTGGGTATCGCACACTGCACCGTCTGCGGTTTTGCCAAGATTATAGCCATTTTCCACACCTTTTAACCACAAAATCCGACTCAAAATCCAGTCCCTGTCAGAATTGGTTTGCCCCAACTTGTCATCATAGATCTCACCTGTAAACACTCGTCCGACAAAGACGGCATTTTTGGGGTGTTCGCCCCCAATTTTATTGTTAATAATATGCTTACCAAGTGGCGTACACCCTGTATTTTCAAGCTGTTCTGTGCCATTTTTGGCGGTAGAGACAGGAAGGATTTTGATGAGCTTATCACCATCAAATACGGTCAAACTTTGGGCGGTGGTGTCTATTTTTAGCGTTATCATAGGGTTAGGGCAATCATGACTTTATGATGACTGGGTTATCAATTTTAAAAATGATGACTATTTTAAATTTTACTAGTTTAGCAAATTTTTAAAAATTTTTCGCCTATTTTTATGAAAATTTGCCAAATTTTTAAAATTTTTACCCTAAGATTTGCCAAAAGTGTTATAATTTTTGGATTGCATTCTTTTATTTTATGAAAATTGGAGTTGGTATGAGTAGCACCATTTTGAAATCTTTGCCCTTGGGCGAAAAGGTTGGCATTGCATTTTCGGGCGGTTTGGATACGTCTGCCGCCATTTTGTGGATTAAACAAAAAGGGGCAATGCCTTATGCTTATACTGCCAATCTGGGGCAACCCGATGAGTCCGACTACGACTCAATCCCTGCCAAAGCCATGCAATACGGAGCAGAAAAGGCTCGCCTGATTGATTGCCGTACCCAGCTTGCCCGTGAAGGCATTTGTGCCATTCAGTGCGGGGCGTTTCATATCACAACAGGTGGTATGCCGTATTTTAATACCACGCCATTAGGACGTGCGGTAACGGGCACGATGCTCGTAACCGCCATGAGCGACGACGGCGTGGACATTTGGGGGGATGGCTCAACCTACAAGGGCAATGACATTGAGCGTTTTTATCGCTATGGGCTACTGACCAATCCTAAGCTTAGAATTTATAAGCCTTGGCTGGATGAAACCTTTATTGATGAACTTGGCGGACGAGCGGAGATGAGCCAGTTTCTCATTGATAACGGTTTTGACTACAAAATGAGCAAAGAAAAGGCGTATTCTACCGACTCAAATATGCTTGGGGCGACACATGAAGCCAAAGATTTGGAGTTTTTGAACGCAAGCCACAAAATCGTAGAACCTATCATGGGCGTACGCTATTGGGACGAGAGCGTGGAGATTGTCCCCGAGACCGTTACGGTGGAGTTTTTTGAAGGTAATCCTGTGGCATTAAATGGCGAGACATTTGACGACCCTGTGGCACTCATGCTAAAAGCCAATGAAATCGGCGGACGACATGGCTTGGGCATGACCGACCAAATTGAGAACCGTATCATTGAAGCCAAATCTCGTGGTATCTATGAAGCCCCTGGTATGGCTCTCTTGCACATCGCTTATGAACGCTTGGTTACGGGCATTCACAACGCAGACACCATTGAGCAATATCGCATTAACGGACTGCGTTTGGGTCGCTTGCTTTATCAAGGTCGCTGGTTTGATAGCCAAGCCCTAATGCTTCGTGAGACCGCCCAGCGTTGGGTCGCCAAAGCCATTACGGGCGAAGTGGTGCTAGAACTTCGCCGTGGCAACGACTACTCTATCCTAGACACCAAATCGCCCAATCTCACCTACGAGCCTGAACGCCTGTCTATGGAAAAAGTAGAAGACGCAAGCTTTACCGCAACTGACCGTATCGGACAGCTGACCATGCGTAATCTTGACATCGCTGATACCCGTGCCAAACTCGGTATTTATAGTAATGCAGGGCTTTTGGGACTGTCGGGTGGTAATGCCGTACCACAGCTTGACAGCAAATAAGTTATATCAATTAAAAGAGCGAGCTGAATGTTTCGCTCTTTTTATTAGAGCGTGCCTACCATTGATAACATTCTTATAAAATAAGTGAAAAACCTAATATTTTAAATTAATTTTTACATGCAAAATGGTTGTCCGACCACTTAATTTAAAAAATTAAGTTAAAACTCTTAAAATTTACCCAGTTAAGTGGTCGGATGTTTTTCTGCGTCAAAATCCTTGTTGATATTTCAATATCAACTGCGAACTTTTCCTTGAAAAACGTGTGATTTTTCTCATTTTTCATTGCAAATACCAAAGGCAGGCACGCCCTAAAAAATTTTTAAAAATAGTCATGGATTGATAAAATTTTTTACAAAAATTTGTTATACTAATCATATTTTTACTCATGTCATTAAACTGTCATTTTAACCCATTTATAAATAATTTCATCAATTAAGGATAACACGTGCGTGCTTTAAATGCCATTGACCATGTATTTTTAATGCTTGAAACTTGTAAAGAGCCGATGCACGTTTCAGGTTTGTGTATTTTTGAGGTGCCTGATGGGGCGGGTGATGATTTTTTGACAAAGTTGGTATCAGACATTGAAGTAACACGCACCAAGCCGAGCTTCCCCTTTAACCAAGTGCTAAATAAGGGGCTGTTTTGGGAGCCAGATGGGGATTTTGATGTTAATCATCATTTTCGCCATGTCGCCCTACCCAAACCTGGTGGTACACGAGAGCTGATGAATTATATCTCACGTGAGCATGGGCTGATGTTGGACAGAGCCAAGCCGTTGTGGGAATTTCATCTCATCGATGGGCTTGCCCCTGCTTACGATGGTGGTAACGCTCGCTTTGCCCTGTTTTTAAAGATTCATCACGCCATGGCAGATGGCATTGCTGGTATGCGACTGCTTCAAATGTCGCTCTCAGCGTCTAAGACAGAGAAGATGACCGCCCCGTTTTGGTCGTTATCCACCAAATACCGCAGTCAAATCAATGCCATCTTACCCATTCACAAACCTCCCCTAAAAATCATCAAAGAACAGCTTGCCACCATCTATCCTGTGGGGCGAGAGCTGGTTAATAGTGTCAAAAATCACTTTGGAGAAAAGAATCCGCATTTTACCAGTACCTTTGATGCTCCCAAGTCCATCTTAAACCAAAAAATCAGCAGTTCACGCCAGCTGTCGTTCGTCTCGTTTAAAAAAGGGCGATTTGCAAAGATTGCCGAGCATTTTGGGGCGACGACCAATGATGTCCTGCTTGCCATCTGTGCAGGGGCGTTACGTGAATATTTGCTTGCCCAAGATGCCTTGCCTGCCAAGCCACTCATTGCCTTTGTGCCTATATCGCTTCGCCGTGATAAAAGTGCCATGGGCAATCAGCTCTCGTTCATTCTCACCAACCTTGCCACGCACAAATCTGACCCTGCCGAGCGTCTTTTGACCATCAAGGCGAGCGTGGATGATGGCAAACAGCGATTTTCTCGCATGAATCAGGCACAAGTCATCAATTATAGCCTGCTTACTTATGGCATGGCATTTGCCAACCTAAGCACGGGCGTGATGCCGACCCGCCAAGCCTTTAATCTCATCATCTCAAACGTACCAGGGGATAATACGCCATTGTATCTTAATGGGGCAAGACTGACGGGGATTTTCCCTGCGTCGGTGCTATTAGATGGGCAGGCTTTAAACATCACGCTAACCAATTATCAAGACAAGATAGATTTTGGCATTACCGCTTGCCAAAGTGCCTTGCCACACATTGAACAGCTGATTGAATTGTTGGAGCAGGAATTGTTGGTGTTTGAAAAGCTGTTGCCAAAAGAGTAGGGTAAAAAACCTTATGCCACATATCGTTTGGGCGTTGCATGCGTGATGGGCATGGTTAATTTGGCTAGGGTTTGGACAATCATGTCGTTACTGATGGTGCGTGTCTTGTCGCCATGAATGACGGTCATGATGGCAGGGCGAGTGCAATGAGTGGCTTGATGATGAGCGGTTTGGCGAGTCATGGCTGTACCTGTCTTAATTAAAATTAATGGTGGGTTACAGGTTTAGTGTAGCTCAATTAAGAAGTGGGGACAACCATTTTTCGCCATTTTGCTTGATAAATTGTAAACAGATGTTTCGTTTATGACTGGTTAATGACAAGCCCGAATGATTATCGCAAACTCTTTGGCAGAGAAAAAGTAACATTCTCTTCAATGCCCGACAGCTCGGTCGGAGCATCCGCTCCCCAGTCTTGCAAGGTGTCTAGCACTTCTTTGATAAGTACTTCGGGGGCGGACGCACCTGCGGTAACACCCACACGCTCCACGCCATTAAACCAAGCCTTATTCATCTGAGAAGCGTTATCAATAAGATATGCCTTTGCCCCCAGTCGCTCGGCAAGCTCACGCAAGCGGTTGGAGTTGGATGAGTTGGGCGAGCCGACCACCAGTACAATCTCGCATTCTTTTGCCAAAGATTTGACCGCATCTTGGCGGTTTTGGGTGGCGTAGCAAATGTCGTCTTTTCTTGGGGCGTTGATTTGGGGGAATTTGTCTTTTAGGGCATCTATCACTTGGGCGGTGTCGTCCATAGATAGGGTGGTTTGAGTGACAAAAGCAAGCTCTTTGTCCGTCCCAAAGTTTAAATTTGCCACGTCATCCACATCTTCGACCAGATGAATGCGACCGCCAAAACTTGTATCAAATCGCCCCATCGTCCCTTCCACCTCAGGATGTCCTGCGTGTCCGATAAGAATGGCATCCATACCGCCTTTGGCAAATTTGCCCACTTCAATATGCACTTTGGTTACCAAAGGGCAGGTGGCATCAAACACGGTCAAATCACGACGTGTCGCCTCATCTTCAACCGCCTTAGATACGCCATGAGCCGAGAAAATCACAATCGCCCCATCAGGCACTTCGTCCAGCTCTTCGACAAACACCGCCCCACGGCGAGCCAAGTCTTCGACCACAAATTTGTTATGCACGACTTCATGGCGGACATAAATGGGCGGATTAAAACGGCGTAAGGCTTCATTGACAATGGCAATGGCACGGTCAACGCCAGCACAAAAACCACGGGGATTGGCAAGTAAAATTTGCATGAAAAATTTCCAAATAACTTCACATCAAATGGCTTACTTTACCATAATTTGTCGTTTTAGGATATGACAATTTGTGCTATAATTTGTCAATCATCATCATTTGGCGAAATCATCATGACAAACACAAACCCCACCCAAGGCACGCTTTTTATCATCACCGCCGCCTCAGGCACAGGCAAGACTTCACTGGTCAAGGAGCTACTTGCCACCACTAAAAATCTCGTGGTCAGTGTCTCACACACCACCCGTGAACCCAGGCGTGGTGAGATTGATGGCGAGCATTATTATTTTACTGATAGAGATGAGTTTATCCGCTTGGTGGGGGAGAGTGAGTTTTTGGAGCATGCCGAAGTGTTTGGCAATTATTATGGCACCAGTAAGACAGCGGTCAATGATCTGCTCGGTGCGGGCATGGACGTGATTTTGGAGATTGATTGGCAAGGGGCTCTGCAAGTCAAAAAACTCATTCCCCAAGCGGTGATGATTTTTATCCTGCCACCAAGCCGTGAAGCCCTGCGTAGCCGTCTGATGAATCGCAACCAAGATGCCACAAAGGTCATCGAGACCAGACTGGCAGGGGCGGTGCGTGAGATGCAAGAGTATGTGAACTTTGACTATGTTGTGATTAATGATGATTTTGATGTGGCATTATCTGAGATAAAATCCATCATCACTGCTTATCGCCTTGCCATTGACAAGCAAACGGCACGCCATGAAAAATTAATCAGTCAGTTATTGGCAAGTTAGGGTGTGTCAAACCTTAATTTTCCACTTTTAAAATAGTAAAAATCTGTTATAATAATAGATTGTTATCAATGTAAAGAGTGTGATTTATGGCACGAGTGACGATTGAAGATTGTTTGGATACGGTGGATAACCGTTTTGATTTGATTTTGGTGGCGTCAAGACGAGCACGTCAGCTTGCCACAGGGCGTGCCGACCCATTGGTGACTCCCGAAGGCGACAAGCCAACCGTGCTTGCCCTGCGTGAGATTGCCGATGGTCATGTGACCCGTACGATTTTAGATAAGCCCGAAGAAGTTTATGTGAAAAAAGAACCGCCACCGTTTGATCCAACGGCTAACGGTTTTTAAAATCATACATAGCCCTAAAAACCATGCTTTTGGCGTGGTTTTTTGTTTTGTTATTCATTAAACTTTCTGATTTTATCATAAAAATAACTCCATAAAAACGGATAATTTTCCCTTGACAATTTAACGAAAAACTGATTAATTATAAGGTTCGGATTGAGGATTTTTTAGATAAAATCATGCCCCATTTCAAGAGCTTTTTTTCAATTAACAAACCCAATCAACACACTACCGAGCCAAACCAATCATGTTAGCCAACTACCACGCCGATAATATCCCCACACGTTTTAGTCATCCTTTGGTGGATGAAGCCAAAGACAGCCTGATGAATGCGGTCAGTTACTTAGATGCCAAAGAGCGGGCGGACGTGCTACGAGCGTGCCATTTTGGCGACATGGCACACATCAAGGACAAACGCAAATCGGGCGAGCCGTACATCACGCATCCCATTGCGGTGGCGGAGATTTTGGCGGGGTTCTCACTTGATAAAGATTCTATCATTGCTGCGATTTTGCATGACACGGTAGAAGACACCGAAGTCACCGATGAGCTGGTGGCAAGTGAGTTTGGCGAGACGGTGGCACGGCTGGTGGATGGCGTAACCAAGCTAAAATCGGGCAACATGAGTAAACAGCAGTCACAGGCAGCGACTTTTCATAAGATTTTAAATGCCACGCTCATAGACCCCCGTGTCCTTATCATCAAGCTGTCTGACCGCTTGCATAACATGAGTACCATGGATGCAGTGCGAGAAGAAAAACAAAAATCAACCGCTCGTGAGACGTTGGATTTTTATGTGCCGTTCGCGCGCATTATGGGGCTAAACGACATCGCTGACTACATCGAGCTTTTGTGTTATCGCAACCTTAACCCTGCCATGTACAACAAATTTAATGACAAGCTGTTACAACATGGTTTGGGGCGTAATTTTCAAAAGATTGAGATTAGCACTTATCTACAAAACTTGCTAGGACATCTAAACCTAAAAGGACATGTGCAGGTGCTGGACAACCGCACAAGCATGTATCGGCAGTTCTTTAAAAACCGTGGGCAAGCCAACCGCTTGATTCGCCAATATGATTTTGAGGTGGTGCTAGAAGACATCGGGGCGTGCGACAAACTGGCGTATCATCTTATCCAAAAGTTTGAAATCGCTGACCGTAACATTCAGGACAACATCCGTAAACCCCTAGCAGGGGGCAATCAGTCGCTGTCGCTGATTTATCAAAAAGATTATAACTTCATCAAAGTCACGCTCATGACCGCACGCATGAAAGAAGCGTCTCGCTTGGGCGTGCTTGGCAATAGCAAAAATGACATCAGTCAGTCGGTGATACAGGCAAGTTTGCGTAACATGAAGGATTTGGCGGCGGTCGAAGGCGAAGATGCGGAGACGTCGCTCAAAGTCATCAATGAGCTCATGAGCCATCTGCATGAGCGTAAAATCGTCTGTTATAGTCCCCAAGGGCGTGCCTATGAGCTACCCCGTGGGGCGACGGCACTCGATTTTGCTTATGCGGTCGGACCTGCCGTGGGTAACATCGCCACAGGGGCGGACATCAATGGCGAGCATGGTAAGCTTGGGTTGATGCTAGCAGATGGTGACACCGTGAGCATTGATATTGATAAAAATGCCACGCCCAAGGCAGATTGGCTTGGCTTTGTGGCGACCAACAAAGCTCGCAATGAGATTTTAAAATTCCTAAAACATCTGCCCCATGATCAAAAAGAGCATTATGGCAAAGAAGCCTTGATGCGTGCCTTAAAGCCTTATGATAAAACACTAGATGACTTATCCGAGCAGGATTGGGCGGATATTTTGGCGTGGCGTGGCGTGGCAAGCCAAAGCGAGATTTTCCTGCAAATCGCCACAGGCACACTACTGCCACAGTTGGTCGTCTCTCGTCTGTTTAGCGAAGAAGTGGATGTGGCAGACGGGGCGGAGATTACCCAAACCAAGCATTTATTGGCAGGCATTAAGGGTGTGGAGATTACCTTTGCCAGATGTTGTAATCCCATGTATGGCGATAACATTGTCGGACATCTGTCGGCACGTCAAGGGCTGACCGTCCATCGTCATAAATGCTATTCACTAGAAAACATCCGTGCTGAGAATCCTTATCAGGTCATACAGCTCAACTGGAAGTCGGATATCAAGCTTGACCATGCCAACTCGATTGGACAGCTGCATTTTCCTGCCACACTCAAAATCCACGCCATGCTAAATGAAGAGCAGATGAGTCAGGCGATTTATGAGCTGCGTGATTTGAACATTGGTATTGAGCAGACATCTGTCAAGGCAGATGAGAAATCAGGCGGTGGGGTCGGGGCGACCTTTATACAGGTGGTGGTGCGTTCCCGAGCTCATTTAGAAGAAGGTATCATGAAGCTACGCCAAGTGCTGGGCTATCCTAGTATCATGCGACTGTATCAGATGCCGACCTAATGCTCTGTGCTTTTGCACAAAACAAACCCTGCCAATGTGCAGGGTTTGTTTTCGACCATGCCATGATAATTTATATTAATGTTTGATGGCATGTTCATAGATGGCACGGTTCTCAGGAAAGAGCTTTTCCATCGCTTGAATACGACTGTCGTTATTGGGGTGGGTAGAGAGAATGCTACCTGCCTTGCTACCACCGCCTTTTTTGGCGTTCATCTTTTTCCAAACGTTGATGGCATCAGCAGGGTTGTAGCCTGCCATCGCCATCAGTCTCATGCCTAGGGCATCTGCTTCGTATTCGTGATGGCGAGAGTAGGGTTTATCAAGTCCGTATTCGTGTAACACACTTGCCCCGAGATTGACCATGTCGGCATTATAACCTGTATTGGCTTGGACAGCGGCGGCACCAAGTTGTACCGCTAGGCTAGACAGGACGTTTGCCCCCATTTGTTTTTTGCTGTGTTCTAGCAAAGCGTGAGCCATCTCATGTCCGACAATGGCGGCAATCTCGCTCTCGGTCAAGTTATAATTCTCAGCAAGCCCTGTGTAAAATGCCATCTTGCCCCCTGGCATCGCCCAAGCATTCTCGGTTTTATCCCTAACCACGGTCATTTGCCAGTCAAAACGCACGCCTGTGTTATTTAGCGAGTCGGCATGTGGTCTTAGACGGTCAAAGGCACGTTGAACGGTCTTGGCGGTGTTTGATGTGGTATCAATCTTGGCTTTGCTGAGCATTTGTTGATAGTGGGATCCTGCTTGGGCGTTTAGAGTTTTGGTGTCCATGCCTGCCATGTCAGCAACGGTGGTGCAACCCGATAAAGTCAAGGTGGCACTAAGTAGGACGATGCTTAATTTTTTCATAAAAAGTCCTGATTGGGTAAAATATAAAACCATCATAGCATTTTCAAAGTTTAAAAACAATATGGTGAACGGGTGCTTTAACAATAAAAAACACTTGAATATTCATGGTAATTTGTTTAATATAATATTACCATTTCTTAGGGAGTAAGCCATGTGTTGTCAAATTGACCTAAATTCTAAATCTGACGTGGTGCATTTTTTGGGCAAAACCGAACCCAATCTTTTGCCAAAGACATCCGATAATGTCGCAGGTAACATCGTCTATACAGGCGAGCCTGCCATGAGTCTGTGGGATAAAATTATGGCTCGTTGGCAAGCCAATAAGATGAGCAAGTAATAAGCGGGTAAATTATAGACAAATGAACACCGTTTAAAATAAATAGTATTTGAACAGCATTTAAACATAGAAATATCTTAGGAATAACCATGCCAAAACAAATCATTCATACTGACAACGCCCCAAAAGCGGTAGGAACATACTCACAAGCTGTCAAGGTGGGCAATACCGTCTATGTCTCAGGTCAAATCGGGCTTGACCCTGTAAGCATGACCTTGCGTGATGGGTTCACCGCCCAAGCTGAGCAGGTGTTTGATAATATTGAAGCCATTGCCAAAGCAGCGGGGGGCAGTTTGGCGGATGTGGTGAAGTTTAACGTATCATTAGATGATTTGAATGATTTTAATGAATTAAATCAAATCTTTGAAGCCCGTCTCACCGCTCCTTATCCTGCCCGTGCCGCCTTAGAAGTCTCTGCCTTACCAAAAGGGGCGTTGGTGGAGATTGAAGCGATTTTATATATTGAATAAAAATTTTAATAAATGTCAATGTAAGGGCGAATACCGCCCTTATTTTTATGTTAAAGGCCACACCATGCTAATCCAAGTCGCCTTGCCTGTACCGCTTTATCGCCTGTTTGATTATCGTGTGGCGGACGTGTTGCCACCGATAGGCGTGCGTGTCAAAGTGCCGTTCGGTCGCCAAGAGTTTATCGGCATCGTGGCAAATCATGTCCACCCCGATGACAGTGATGTGCCACAGGATAAATTAAAATCGCTCATTCATGTGATAGATGATGAGCCGATTTTTGATGAATATTTTTTTAAACTTGCCCGATGGCTGTCGTCTTATTATCATTATCCGCTGGGCGACACGATGGCGGTCATGTTACCCACGCTCATCAAGGCAGGGGCGGATGTCAGTGATGAGGTATGGCGATATCAGGCAGTCGCTCATGCTGATGATGAGTTTGTCAAAGGCGTGCTAAGCAAAACCGCCAAAAAACAGCACGCTGATTTTGCCGTTATCCGTGATAACCCGAACGCCACCAAACACACCTTGCGGATACTTGGGGTAACAGAGCGAAATTTGACACTATTTGTCCAAAAAGAGCTGATAGAATGCCACACTGCCCCAAACACACCGCCCCTGCCTGCCCAAGTGGTGCAAGAGCCACTGACCCTAAATGACGAACAACGCTTGGCACTAACGCAGATAAGCCAAAGCATACATGACGGGCGTTATCAAGGTATACTGCTCAATGGAGTGACAGGCTCGGGTAAGACCGAAGTATATCTACAAGCGATGGAGCAGGTACTGGCACAGGGTCGGCAGGTGCTGATTATGGTGCCTGAGATAGGACTGACCCCACAGAGTCGGGAGCGTTTCTCGGCACGCTTTGGGGCGAATGTCGTGGTGTTGCATTCATCATTAAACGACAAAGAACGGCTGTCGGGATGGCAGGCGTGTCGGCAGGGGCAGGCCCAAATAATCATCGCCACACGTTCGGCACTGTTTTACCCCTTTGCCAATTTGGGACTGATTATTATTGATGAAGCTCACGATACAAGCTTTAAACAGCAAGACCATTTGCGATATCACGCCTGTGATGTGGCGTTGTATGTGGGGGTGCTAAAACAAATCCCTGTGGTGCTAGGCACGGCAACGCCCAGCCTTGAACAAATTAAACTTGTCCGTGATGGCAAACTGCATGAATGCAAACTCACCAAACGGGCAGGGGGTGCGATACCGCCCACGTTTCGCCTTGTGGACATGAGAATGGGAACACAATGGCAGACGGACATGACAGGCGAGAGCCGTGATACCGAACTGGCTCATCAGACAGTGCAGGCGGTGCGTGAGACCTTAGGGCGAGGCGAGCAGGTGTTGATGTTTCTAAATCGCCGTGGCTATGCCCCGATTCTCTTATGTGGGGCGTGTGGCTGGCAAGCGGACTGCGTGCGGTGTAGCAGTCATCTGACCTTGCACAAAAACCCCTTTAAAAAAGCACGCCATGCCAATGAGCAGTATCTGTATGATTATCTAAAATGCCATCATTGTGGCTATCAGGTGGTGACGCCCAAGGTTTGCCCGAGCTGTCATAGCCCAAATCTTGTACATTTGGGGCAGGGGACAGGGCAGTTGTACGAAAGGTTGCATGGCATTTTTGCCAATCCCCAAACCGTCCAAACCCCTTATCCCATCGTGCAGATAGACCGTGATACGGTGCGTGGCAAGGGGGCGTGGGATAGACTGTATGAACGTGTCAGTACGGGCGAGCCGATGATATTGGTGGGTACACAAATGCTGGCAAAAGGTCATCATTTTCCTAATGTCACGCTAGTGGTGATTGTCAATGCTGACAGCGGATTTTTGTCGCCTAATTTTCGTTCGCCTGAACACACCGCCCAGATGATTATGCAGGTGGCAGGACGGGCAGGGCGTGCAGGACGGGCAGGGGAGGTGCTGATACAGACCCTAAGCCCTGATAATCCGTTACTGCTTGATTTGATACGCTACGGTTATGATAAATTCGCCCATGACTTATTGGCAGAACGGTATGGGTTGGGACTGCCACCGTATAGTCATGCGGTACTGGTGCGGGCGGATGCTCATCGGCTTGATGTCGCCAAAAATGCCATCATCGGAGCAAAAAACCATCTGCCCCAAGCTCATCCCTTTGCCGTGCTTGCCCCCATTGATGCCCCGATGGTCAAGAAAAACAACCGCTTTCATGTGCAGATGCTCATCCTTGCCAAAGAACGCAAAGTGTTACATGACGTGTTGGCATGGTGGTGGCAGGGTGTGCTTGCCCTGCCCAGCTCTCGGGGGGTTAAGATGGCGATAGACATTGACCCTGTGGGATGGTAGATGGTCAAAGTGGTTTTTCTTGATAAAATCATCAAAGGTCATGGTATTTTTTTGGGTTAAATTGGGATTGTCTTTTTGGACAAAGACAAAAAAGACAAATTCGCCATGATTGAGTTTCCATTCACATATCACGCCATTTTTTAAATAATCTTAATTTTACTAATAATCATCATAAATACGCACCGTATATTTATTATCGCTTACCTTATAAAGAATAAAAGCAATTATTCGCCCAATAGTTACCATTTACCGAGATAAGCTCCAAATTTTTCGGCACATCAACCAATTCAAATTCAAACTCATAGTAAGAATTAGGATTTGAATTGGCGATGGGGGCGGTTATTTGCACCAATTCATCATGGCTTTTGATATGTTCGGGTAAATGATGAATTTTAGGCGAATTTTCTGCAAACGCCATATTAGAACATAAAACCGTACTTATTAAAGCGGATAACATTAACTTTTTCATAACGATTTCTTTCTTTTAATATCAAGAATTGATTAATAAATACAAAGAATTTAAAATTGGCAATTCTTGATTGCATTGACGAATTTCCTTGATGTCGCCAAATTCATCATTCATTGTAATTTCTAAATATATATCTTCTTTACCATTAGCAAATTTGCGATGAGCAAAATAATAATGTACATTATCGCCAAAAAATTCAGCATATTGTTCTTGAATATTGTCAAAATAATCTGTTTTGGCAGTAATGCTATTTTTTGTCATATCAAAATAAGTTTCGCCATCGTTATTTTTAAATTGATAACGAATTAAATCACCATTATCTTTTAGACTAATGTGGTTATTGTCTGTATCGGTGCATTCAAAATAAGTTTCTGCATTAACAATATTAGAAAACAAAGCCGTGCTGATTAAAGCAGTTAAAATCAATTTTTTCATAAGTTTTCCTTTTAAATTAATTAAAGTGTGGTTTTATTGCCATTTTCATCATAGCAAGTTTTTTGATAGCCTGCATTGCCAACACTGCCAAACGCCCCACAAACAGCAAAGCCATTAGTATAATCATAACTGATAAAACCTGTATAGTTATCTAATGGCAAAATCATTTGTCCGTCCAAATTCATCACGCCCGTTTGTTTGTTTTGCTTTACAATAAAATAAAACCGCTCTTTATGACGAGTTGAAAAAGTTATATTATCATAATGCGCACTCATTTCGCCTGTTGGTTTGATAAGCGTGTATTGCCCCATAGCTTTTTTGGCGATGGCATAATGGGTATTGGGGCAATAGGTCAAATGATGTCCTTTAATTTTTGGGAATTTATCACAGTCGGCAACGGCTTTTTCTCGCTCATTTTTAATTTCAGAGACGATGGACATACAGCCTGATAAATTGGCAAAAGCAATTAGGATTAGGGCGGATAAAGTAAGTTTTTTCATTAAAATTTCTCTTAAATGAATTAGCACACACCATTTAAAGACTTATTTTAAACGGTGTGTTTGGTGTTTATTAGGATTTTTTGCTTGTATGAATTTTACAGGCATTGGCGCTTTTATCTTCGGCTTGGCATAATTGCATCGCTTTTTGTTTGGCTTCATCGCAACTGGCACCGCCGTCAGCATACATCATCTCGCCGACTTTGGCGATGGCGATACAGCCATTTATCATGGAATAAGCCATTCTGCAAGGGCTACGGCGACTGCTGTGCTCGCATTGACCAAGCGTAAGCTTGTCTTGTATTATCCAATCATTTTCGGTGGGTGTATCAGACAGTGTAATCATGATGCTATTATCAAAAAATGGCTTGTTGTCTTTTGTCCAAGCAAGTCCAATATATTTATGTTGTACGCCACCATAACTGTAACCGCTAGAGCTCATATTACCATAACCACCACTTTGTTGTTGGTGCATTTGATAAGCGTGTTGCTCTGCTTGTTGTTGTTGCATACGCACACAATTGCCATAATTGGGTAAATTGGGAGAACACGCCAAAGCCGATTGGCTTAATAACATATTTGCCCCTCCTATGATTAGGGCGGTGGCAGAAAGTTTTAAAATTTTCATAAATTTTTCCTTTTAAAGTTAAGCCGTAGCAACTGTATCCCTT